>NZ_JAWOVM010000016.1:0-73871 GCF_033339895.1 Vibrio sp. 1751 | reverse complement strand
AACTCAGTATATTGTATAAAAGTCGGTCAACTTTAGGAGGTTTGGTTTCTCGTCTGAATTACGCAACAAAGCCTCTGCCTGTTAAAAGGCTTTCATATTACACCACACTTGAGTGCCGCGCTTACCTCTATTAAGGAGACTGCGTGGCTGCCATATGTCAAACGATCTTGCCATCGAGGGGATTGGCAAGCGCTTGCTTTAGAAGAATCACATCGAAAGGCCTATTACCCTAACTATTTACTACTCTCTGAATTTACAGGATTAGAACTGTTTTTATCTCAATTTTTCTGCCCAATTTTGTCAGTACGGTTTATGAAGTTAGAGCCGGGAGCTGAGATATTGTAACGCGGACCTCTGGCATATGTTTTTCTCAAGTACAGGTGTGTTACATCATTAACTACTGCTACAGCGGCAAGTGAGGTTCATGAATTATGCAAAAAGGCTCATCTATAGAATTCTACCAGCAACGTCCTCAATCTCGTGAGACGGTCGGTGTTGAAGAAGTGCAGCAACAAACTCAACAGTTTGGTTTTGCTGAACCCGAAATGGATGAGCTGCTTAAGTACTCATTACGGACTCAACTTGAGGCTATGCTCCAAAACCAACTCAGCACGGCTGAACGCCAACGGCAACTGAAAGAGAGTTTCGCTGCGGCAGTTGAGCTCATATTGAAGGAGACGAAAGTTGAGCACCGAACACTGGTGCAAGCCTTTCAGAGCATGTATGGCAACGCTTGCCAATCTCTTTCTCTGGCTAAACTCACTCAAGAGGAACTGACCCGACAGTACATTTCCACGTCTGGGCTGGTGATGTCCCCACTTAACTGTAAACACACCATCAAAGATGTGTACCGAATTAAAGGCTTTGCGTGTGGTATAAACAAAGCTATCCAACATATGCTTGCCAACAAGTCACAGGTTAAAGTGCTTTATCCAGCTTGCGGCCCCTTTGCACCATTGCTGCTGCCTTTACTTGCTCACTACAAACAAAGTGATCGAATTAGCGCAGAGCAGCTTCAGGTGACACTAGTAGATATTCACCCCGGAGCCATTAAAGCACTCAATCAATTGATCGCGGATCTCGATATCGCAGACTACATTGAAGCCTTAGTGGAAGAAGATGCTACCCAATTTTCGCCAACTCAAACGTTTGATCTCCTGATACTTGAAGCGATGCAGCATGGCTTTAGTCGGGAAGGGTTCCTCAGCATCGCGAAACATTTGGTTCAATATTTACATATTCAAGGCGAAATGATCCCCAATCAGGTATCTGTGCGCGCCATGATGGTCATCGGGGAGACGGAATTTAATCAACAATGGGAAAAAGCAGAGTATGCACATTCCAACCATTGCCAGCCGGAAGCGATCGATGATCGAATTGATCTGGGAGAAATTCTTAACGTCAATAAAGCCATGTTGCTCAGAAGCGAGATTTTTGAGCTAGATGGTGGAATAAAAATGCTGCAAGGCAACACCATTGAGCTGCCGAAAGATGTGCCAGATATGGCAAAACGTATCCTCGCCATTTACAGCCATATCGATACTTACGGAGATGCGATGGTCGGACAATACGACTCTGGTATTACCCATCCTAAACCCGACATGACTTTTTATGTGGATGCCAAGCCCAAAGCTGTTGAACACCATTACTTTGAAGCGAAGGGAGGGGATAAGGTCAGTTTCTATTATCAGTTAACCGGATTGCCAGGTTTTGTCGCCACCCATGGATGATTTCGATATGCAGCAAAAATACGTCGTTTTTACAGGAAGTTGTTACGCCTTGCCCATCATTCAGTTGTTGGCACAACAGCATAAATTGGCGGGCGTGGTAGTACCGGAAGGAGAACTAAATCCTGACTTACAGCAGCTACAGAGCTATCTGAGCGCTCAATCGATTCATATTGCTCAGTATACCGCCAATGACAGCAGTGCTTTGATAGCGCAACTCGATGTTTGGCGAGTCACGGATGGCGTTATCTATTTGTTCAGGCACATAGTTCATTCCTCGCTGTGTCAGTTTTTCAACGGAAACTTGTACAACATTCATCCGGGAAAGCTGCCCGAGTATCGAGGCCCGATGCCTCTCTATTGGCAATTAAGAGAGGGTTTAGACACCTTTAGCCTCACCCTGCATCGTCTTGAGGCATCGGCTGATTCCGGCGCTATAGGAATGGAGTTAGAGGTACCATTTCACCCGTTTGAGACCTTAACCAGTGCTCAGCAAAAAGCGTCACAAATGACGGCTAAGCTGATGTATGACTTCCTCATCGCGCAACAAAAGCAAGGGCTGGTTTGGCGTGAACAAGTATCAAACCCCCACGAAGTGGCACGAGCAGTAAACCAACATGATCTGCACCTTCGTTGGAACGTGCAAACGAGTCGCGAAATCGTCAACTTAGTGCGAGCAGGCAATCATGACTTCGGTGGTGCGATGTTGAGCTTGCCAAGTGGTGTCGCCAATGTTTTGCAAGCAAGCGCAATGGAGACTTCTTTAGTCGGTGTAGAGGCGGGGAGAATTCTCGAGATCAGCCCACAACATGGGTTACAAGTGAAAACGTTAGATAGCGCCATATCAATAGATGTTATTGCTACACCGCAAGGCGTGTTTTCGGGTTATCGCTATGCGCAAATGGCTGGGCTAGATGCTGGGATGTCATTGCTCCAGCACGCTTCTGCTTGTGAGTAAATATCTCAATACGGCTCTTTGCGGCAGTGATGAAGCCCGTAACGGTATTTAGTAATGCGAGATTGGAAAGTTTTAACCAACCACACCAATTTCGTTATGGGCTGGTTTTAACTTAAGTGTATACGTTGAAAGGAAGAACAGTATGGCTACAGAACCGTATCTTGGGACACTAACCGCATTTGGTGGCAATTTTGCAATTAGAAATTGGGCAATGTGCTCGGGGCAAATGCAGGCAATTGAAGATAATCCAGCGCTCTTCTCTCTAGTTAGCACTCTATACGGAGGTGACGCCCGAACTACCTTTGGTTTACCTGATTTGCGTGGCCGCAGTCCAGTTGGTGTAGGCACACGACCTGGGGGGATGGATTATCATCAGGGAGAAAGATTGGGTACTGAACTGGTAACTATTGATATAACTCAAATGCCAGCACACTTACATACGGCAATTTTTACCCCTCTTGGCACTTCTGCACCTGTAACAGGCAGGATGCAGGTTGCTACCAATGCTGCAAATACACAGGTACCCGATAGTAATTCGTATATAGCGCAAAACTCTACCCCCGGGTTCTATAAACCGACGTTTCAGCAACCAGATTTGACCGAGATCGAAGGCTTAAGTGTGTCTGGTAGTGGCTCGGGCGGAGGTACTGTAACTGTGACTGAAACAGGCGGTTCAATGCCACTTAATATTCTGAGCCCGGTATTGCCGATTAATTGGTTAATTGCCACTGCGGGAGTATACCCACCGCACAGCTAATCAACCAAGAAAGAATTGGCTGAATCTTTAGCTAATCCTTTCCTATAAAAAAATTAAATATTTAAGTTGATTATGATAACCCGGCCATGTTGATAAGGCCGTCATCTTCAGGAGAGGAAAATGAGATTACATCGTCAGGTTGCGATCGCAATTACAACAGCATGGGTGTTCTCAGCGTTTTTTTCCGGTGGAGCCTGGGCTGCACAGCAAACGATTAACTACTCTAATGGTTCAGGTTCCAATTTTAGTGAGGTGGAGACCGGCGTCACAGGGGGTATGCCCTCAGTCACTCTTACCAATGCAGGTACTGTATCTATGGTATTAGATGCGGGCACTAGCTCGGATGGCACTCCGTTTACTGGCCTAAATGACCTCGGATTTGTAGCTGGTGTTCTTTACTCAAATACCATGATTAATGAGTTCAACAATCGTGGCTTCCGCTTTTTTGAGAAATCAAGTACTAACTTCAGTTTCGACGAAATTACCTATATGCAGGGGTCGGCCCGAGACTCAGATAAAACGTATCAACTTGTGTTAACTGGCTTCTCTAATGATATTCAAACAGTGACCGAAACTGTCACCTTGCCAAAAGGTGGTGAAGCAAACTCAGGGTTACAGGACTTGTTTACCCTGACCCGTGGTACAGATTTTAATGATTCGGCATGGCAGGACGTTGATACAGTGACTATGGCGTTTACCCGAAGTCCGGGTGCTGACTCTCGTTATCTTATCAGAAGTATCAAGATTGATGACGCTGCGGTTTCAGACTCTACCGCGCCTACTTTTGTCAGTGCGAGCTCAACTCCCACTGATGATGCAACCAATGTTTCTGTTAGCAACAACATCGAGATTGCCTTCGATGAAAATATTGAGCTGAAGAGCGGCAATATTACCATTCGTAATGTTACCGACAGTCGCGACTTTGAAGTATTTAATGTTGCCACCGAAAGCGATGGCACAACAACATCACCAGGCGCTGGTCGCATCAGTGTTACCAACAATAAAGTTTACTTAAACCCAACCAGTGATCTGGCAGGGAACCGGACCTACGCCATTCATATTGAATCCAGTGCCGTGGCTGACAGCGCAAATAATAGCTTCGCTGGGATCAGCGATGATGCCACATTTAACTTTACGACAGTCGATACCACGCCAAATGCGCCATCTACACCCGATTTAGATGCTAGTTCGGATACCGGGCCATTAAATACTGATAATATTACCAGTGACACTACACCAACGTTTAGTGGGACTTCTGAGAGTGGATCGATCGTTACTTTATACAGTGATCAAGTCGGTGGAGGTGCAACGGTTATTGGCACAGGCACTGCTACTGGAGGAAACTGGCAGATAACAACCAATGAGTTGGCGTCTGGTATTACACATGCAATAAGTGCTAAAGCGTCTGATAGCGATGATAATGTTAGCTCGGCATCCAACGCGTTAAGTGTCACCATTGATACAATAGCACCATCCGTAGTGAGCATTACCACGCCGATTGAGGCTGACAGTATCGTCAACGCTGCAGAAGACAACGATGTGTTGATCGCTGGCTCCGGCGCGGAAGCAGGCAACAGCGTGACCGTGACTATCACAGACAATAACAGCTCTGTCAGTCGTACGGTGACGGCCGACAACTCAGGCAACTGGACGCTGAGCGGCAGCGAGCTGGATGTGAGTGGCCTGAACAATGGCACCCTGACGGTGTCTGCAACCCAAGCAGATATAGCAGGTAATATCTCCACCGCAGCTAGCCAGAGTGTTACCCTAGACAATGCAGCCCCATCAGCAGTGACCATCACCACGCCGATTGAAACCGATGGTATTGTCAATGCGGCAGAAGACAACGACGTACTGATTGCTGGCTCCGGCGCGGAAGTAGGCAACAGCGTGACCGTGACTATCACGGACAATAACAGTTCTGTCAGTCGTACGGTGACGGCCGATAACTCAGGCAACTGGACGTTGAGCGGCAGTGAGCTTGATGTAAGTGCGTTTAACAACGGCACCCTGACTGTGTCTGCAACCCAAGCAGATATAGCAGGTAATACTTCTACCGCAGCCACCCAGAGTATTACTCTGGACAATGCAGACCCATCTGCTGTAATCATCAATACGCCGATTGAAACTGATGGGGTCGTCAATGCGGCAGAAGACAACGACGTACTGATCGCTGGCTTCAGTGCGGAAGCAGGCAATAGCGTGACCGTGACTATCACGGACAATAACAGCTCTGTCAGCCGTACGGTGACGGCCGACAATTCAGGCAGCTGGACGTTGAGCGGCAGTGAGCTTGATGTCAGTGGCCTGAACAACGGCACACTCATAGTTGCTGTGACGCAATCGGATACGGCGGGTAATACCTCCAGAGTGACCACCCAGAGCATTACCTTAGATAACGCCGCACCATCAGCTGTGACCATCACTACACCGATTGAAACCGATGGTATTGTTAATGCAGTGGAAGATAACGATGTGTTGATTGCTGGCTCCGGCGCGGAAGCAGGCAACAGCGTGACCGTGACTATCACGGATAACAACAGCTCTGTCAGTCGTACGGTGACGACCGACAACTCAGGCAACTGGACGTTGAGCGGCAGCGAGCTGGATATCAGTGGCTTGAGCAATGGCACCCTGACTGTGTCTGCAACCCAAGCTGATATAGCAGGTAATATCTCCACCGTAGCCACCCAGAGCGTAACCCTAGATAACGCAGCGCCATCCGCTGTTACCATTTCCACGCCGATTGCAATCGACGGTATCGTCAATGCGGCAGAAGACAATGATGTGCTGATTGCTGGCTCCGGCGCGGAGGCTGGCAATAGTGTGACCGTGACCATCACGGACAATAACAACTCAGTCAGTCGTACGGTGACGGCCGACAATACCGGGGCTTGGACGACTATTGGCAGTGAGTTTGATGTAAGTGCGTTTAACAACGGCACCCTGACGGTCGCGGCGAGCCAGAGCGATGCGGCGGGCAACACCTCCAGTATAGATAGCACAACAATTACGTTAGATAACGTGAGGCCAACTGTTTCTTTGAGCAGCTCAGACCTTGATTTGATCTCTGGCGAAACGGCGAGTATCACGTTCACCTTAAGTGAGTCCTCAAGTGACTTTACTGAGTCAGGTGTCACCGTCACTGGCGGCAGTTTGTCTAACTTTGCGGGCAGCGGTGACAATTACACGGCCACCTTTACGCCGGATAGAGACAGTACAAGTACAGCGACGATTAACGTGGCGGCAGATTTCTTTACCGATGCTGCCGGGAATAGCAACACTGCTGCGCCTCAACTGTCTATAACCGTTGATAGTTTAGTGCCGAGTGTGACTATCTCCAGTGATAAATTGGCGCTGAAAGCGGACGAAACGGCGACCATTACCTTTACCTTAAGTGAAGCGTCGAGCGATTTTACCGAGGCGGATATCACGGTTAGTGGCGGTACTTTGTCTGGTTTTGCTGGCAGTGGTAGCAGCTACACTGCGACCTTTACACCAACGGAAGAGAGTGCGACGAGCGGTACTATTGAAGTTGCCACAGGCACATTTACCGATGCCTCTGGTAACACCAATAGTGCAGCTACACCACTTTCCATCAGCGTCGATACTGTGCTTCCAACCGTTAGTATCACTAGCTCCAGCGCTGCGTTGAAAGCGGGTGAAACGGCAACACTCACGTTTACCTTGAGTGAAGCCGCAACTGATTTTTCCGAAGCCGATGTGACCGTGGCTGGAGGAACTCTTTCTAACTTTGCGGGCAGTAGCGCCAGTTACACGGCCACCTTTACACCTGCAGAAGAAAGCACTGAGGATGCAACTATTGATGTTGCAGCCGAGAAATTTAGCGACGCTGCAGGCAACCTCAATACTGCAGCGACTCAGTTGTTGATTTCAGTGGATACGGGGATCCCGGCTGGACATAGCATCAGCATTGATCAGGAGAGCATTAACAAAACCAACGAACAGGCGATGAGCTTTACCTTCTCAGCAGCTGAAGTGAACGCGATGTTCACTTATCGCGTGACTGACGGTACCACGACCATTGACGGCGCTAGTCAAACAATCTCCTCGGAGACCATGCAAGTAACGGGTATTGACGTCACTGGTTTGCAAGAGGGGACGTTGACAGTAAGTGTGGTGGTAAGCGATGCCGCAGGCAATGCATCTGATGCAGTGACGGATACGGTGACTAAACGCTACGATGTCGCGCCAACGGTAGTTGATGATAGCTTCTCGACTGAGGAAGATACGGCGAAACAATTTAATCTGTTAGCCAACGATTCCGATGTTAATGATGACATGGTCGCTTCTTCTGCAACGATTAAAACGCAACCAATTAAAGGTCAGGTGTCGATCAGCAACGGCGTTGTTACCTATACGCCAAATAATAATGAGACAGGCACAGATAGCTTTACCTATACCGTGAAAGATGCCCTGCTGCAGGAGTCGCAAGAGGCGACAGTGACCGTCACTATCATGGCTATAAATGATGCGCCAGTCGCTAAAGCGCTGACCATCAACACCGACGAAGATACCGCAAGCGCAGCAGTCAGCGCGCGTAGTCAAGCGGAGGATGTTGAAGATGGCATCCCAACGGGTGATTTATCGTTAGTTAGTTTGCCTCAAAAAGGACAAGTAGCCATTGATCAAACTGTAGGCACTTTTGTATATACGCCGAATCCGAATGAAAATGGTAGCGATAGCTTTACTTACACGATCGCAGACAGTGAAGGCGGCGTTTCTCTTGCGGCCACGGTCAGCGTCAATATCGGTTCCGTCAATGACTCACCAGTAGCGGAGGAAGACAGTTTTACTTTTGATGAAGATATCACATCGACACTCGATATTTTAAGTAACGACAGTGATATTGAAGATGGGTCATTCACCCCGAGTAGTATTACCCTGCAAGATCTTGGTCAAGGAGAGGGGGTATACAGTTTTGCCACGGTCAGTGTCAATGTCGATGGGACCTTAAAGATTGTACCAACAGCGAACGTTAATGGTCAACATAGCTTTACCTACATGCTAACCGATAGTGGTCAAGCAGTCTCAGTGCCTGCAACCGTCACGCTCAATATTACGCCAGTGAATGATGCCCCCGTTGCTGTTGATAACAGTGCACAACTACTAGAGGGAGGCTCCTTCGAGGTCAATGTATTAGGCAATGATAGTGATGCCGATGTTGGAGACAGTTTTGAACTCACTAGTGTCACAGTCGTCGATACGCCAGCACATGGCAGTGTGAACGTGACGGCGTCAGGAGCGATTGTTTACAACCCCAATGAGAACTACTTCGGTGAAGATAGCTTCACCTATACGGTGGCAGACTTAGCAGGTGCTGTATCTAACGCCGCAACAGTGACCATGACAGTAACACCAGTCAACGACGCACCAATGGCGCAAGCACAGTCACAAACGCTTGATGAAGACAATAGTTTGGTGATCACGCTGGTTGGTTCAGATATTGATAACGATGATGACACTCTGCAGTATCTTATCACTGAGCAAGTCAGTCATGGCGTGCTAGAGCAGTTGACCAATAATAGTTGGCGCTATACACCAGAAGCGGACTTCAATGGCTCCGACTTCTTCTTGTTCAAGGTCAACGACGGTGATCTCGACTCGACAGAGGTTCGTGTCGATTTGACGGTTAATGCAGTCAACGATACACCAACCGCGACCGATATCAGTGCTACGGGAGAGGAAGAAATACCGCTGACCATTACTTTAAATGGTAACGATGCAGAAGGCTCATCTTTGAGCTATCAAATTGTAAAATCGCCAGTCAACGGTAATGTTACCGTCACAGGCAATCACGCGGTTTATACGGGTAACAGTAACTTCTTTGGTCAGGACAGTTTCACTTACAGCGTAAGTGACGGAGAACTTACCTCTGGAGTGGCGTTAGTGACCATCACGGTGAATAACGTTAATGACGCGCCAGTGATTACGGGTACCCCATCGGCGCAAGTTGATGAAGATAGTGTGTATCAGTTTGTGCCCGCGGCATTGGACAATGACCCAGCGGATACTCTGACCTACTTGATAGCTAACAAGCCACCTTGGGCTACATTTGACAAGACAACAGGAGCGCTTTCTGGCACGCCAAGTAACCGTTATGTGGGGACTTATCCAGGTATCGTGATTAGCGTATCCGATGGCACTATTTCTTCCTCATTGTCAGCTTTTTCGATTACTGTGAATAACGTTAACGATGCACCCGTTATCTCTGGTTCACCAGCAACACAAGTGAATGAAGACAGCACCTATCTGTTCACGCCACAAGTGTCAGATGTTGACAGCCAAGCCTTCACCTTCAGTATCGTGAACAAGCCATCTTGGGCTAGCTTTGATGCATCAACAGGCACGCTTAGTGGTACACCAGATAATGGTGATGTTGGCAAATATCAGGGCATTGTTATCTCGGTTTCTGATGGTCTCACGACCACAATGCTCAATAGATTCAGTATTGTGGTTAACAATGTCAATGACGCGCCAGTGATCAGTGGCACTCCTGCTCTTACCGTCAACGAAGGCAGTACGTACCGCTTTGCGCTGCAGGCATCGGATGTTGATAGTAGTAGCTTGAGCTTTTCAATCCGCAATAAACCATCATGGGCAACCTTTGATAGAGCAACTGGGTTGCTAAGTGGTACGCCGGAAAATGAGCATGTTGGCAGCACCAATAATATTGTTATTAGTGTCTCAGACGGTGAGCTAAGCACATCTTTAGCAGCGTTTAGCATCACGGTAATCAACGTCAATGATGAGCCAGTGGCGGTTAATGATACCTATGTCTTTACCGAGAGTAACGATGGTAGCTACTTATTGGATGTACTCAGCAACGACAGCGATGTTGATCTAGATACATTACAACTGGAATGGGTTAAACCTACATCTGGAACGGCAACGATTGTGGGCAGTCAAATCCAATTGGTAACGACCTCAATTGGTACAGTGGCAGTGCAATACAGTGTGAAAGATGGTAACGGTGGAAAGGCCACCGCGAAAGCAATCGTGACAATTAAAAGTGCGAAATTGGACGCACCAACAATAGCCGCACCTTCAGATATCGAAGTGAACGCAACTTCGCTCTTTACTAAAGTTGCATTAGGCTCTGCTGTGGCACGAGATAGTACAGGCAAGCTATTACCTGTTTCATTGGTCGACAGCACGACCTTTTTCCGACCTGGAACTAATACGGTCTATTGGCGCACTCAAGACTCTGATGGAAACGTCGCTGAAGCTAGTCAAACGGTAACAGTGTATCCACTGATAAGTATCTCCAAAGATGCGCAAACCACGGAAGGCACCAATCATAGCGTATCGATACACCTTAACGGTCCTTCGCCGAGCTACCCAGTAATCATACCTTATACGGTTTCAGGAAGCACGGACAGTGATGACCACACGCTCACCTCTGGTGAAGTGGTGATACCTAGTGGTACCGAAGGCAAACTTTCGTTCGAACTACTTAATGATGGACAAAATGAGGGCGTTGAAACCTTAGTGATTGATCTGGACAGCACCCTTAATCTAGGTAGTAAGCGTCGTTACACCTTGACAATCTTTGACGAGAATGTGGCTCCGAAGGTCACGGTAAGTGTATCTCAGGCGGGGGAGCAGCGGAGCCAAATTGAAAATGGTGTTGAACCGGTCACAATCACGAGCAGTGTTAGTGATGCCAATATGTCCGATATACACAGTTTCAGATGGAGTAGTGATAGCGATGTACTTAACCAAGCGATTGCGGGGCAGATGTACAGCGAAACATTGACTTTCTCTCCGCAATTACTGAGTTCAGCGATTTACAATTTGCAATTGACAGTTACTGACAATGGCACTCCACCATTATCAGTGACACGGAATGTCTATTTAGAAGTGGTACAAACATTGGCGGAGCTCGGGAGTGAAGACAGTGATGGCGACTTAATCCCGGATGATCAAGAAGGTCATAATGATAGTGATGGTGATGGTATCCCTGATTATCTTGATGCAATTTCTGACTGTAACGTAATTCAACAGGTTGTGTCAGAAAAAGATCGCTTCCTCATTGAGGGGCAGCCAGGTGTCTGTTTACGCAAAGGAATAACCATTCTGACTAACGCAACAGGAGGAGCTTTATTGCTGGATGAGGAGCTTCCTAAAGATATCAACATGAAGAGCATAGGGGGAATCTTTGATTTTGTAGTAACTAATTTGCCGCTGCCCGGCCAAAGCTATCAATTAGTTTTGCCTCAGCGTTTACCTGTTCCAGCAAATGCAGTGTACCGAAAGTATAACGCTGAACAGGGGTGGATAGACTTTATTGAGGATGCTCAAAACACGGTTTCTTCTAGTGCTGGCGAGGCTGGTTATTGTCCGCCACCAGGGCACAGTTCATGGTCACAGGGTCTGACTGAAGGTGACTGGTGTGTACAACTTACCATTGAAGACGGTGGTCCGAACGATGATGACGGATTGGCTAATGGCAGTGTCGTTGACCCTGGCGTCGTTGCCGCTCGTGTAAGCAATAATACACTCCCTCAAGCGATTGACGACAATGCGTTTGTTAGTCTCAATGGTACGGTGACGATCGATGTATTGAGCAATGATGCTGATGCTGATGGTGATGGGCTGAAGGTAAGTCGCGCTTCTGTAGATATTGGTAGTGTTAGTGTGGTTGATAACAAACTAAGTTATGTCACTCAACCACAGTACTACGGGGAGGCTTTGATCACTTATAGCGTAACGGATGGTAATGGTGGAACGGGATCGGCGAAGGTGACGGTAAATGTGGTAAACAGTCAGAATCCGAATGCGGTGGACGATAATATTACCACCGATGATCGTACCCCTGTCACGGTTTATGTCCTTGCTAACGATACCGATCCGGATAACGACACATTGAAGTTGGTTTCAGTCCAAGCGCAGTATGGGCAGGCGGTCATGAATGCAGATCAGAGCGTGACCTATACCCCTACCTCAGGGTTTGAAGGCAATGATGTGTTGACATATATCATTCAGGATAGCCAAGGCCTGCAAGACGCGGGGAAAGTTATAGTGACCGTTAAGTTGGTAAGAGATGTAAAGGTTGAAAATACTTCAGCAGGATCATTGGGTGGCATGGTGTTGATGCTTTTGATTTTGTTAGGAGCCATGCAACGTTATGGAAGAAACAGTGCTCTAGCACTAATTGCTGTGTTTAGTTTTAGTAGTCAAGCGGGCTGGTATGTTGATGTTCAAATGGGGTCAAGCCATGCAGATGAGCGTGATGCTGTTAAAGGTGATAACGTAATCTCTACTGACAACACCGGGTTCTATCGCTCTGTCGGGTTGGGATATACTTTTTCTGATCAATGGTCTGGAACTATTCGTTATATTGATATGGGTGAAGGTAGTGCTACATTGCGTAGTGCTACTACTTCACCAGAAGACTATCACGCCAATGTCGCATCTATAGCCCCACTCCTTGTTAAGGGCATGGGCTTCGACATCGGTTATAAGTTCTGGCAATACAATTCATGGTCCGCAAAACTGAGTTTGGGGGGCTTGTTCTGGGATACCGATATTGAAAGTACGTATCAAGGCAGCAAGATAACGACGGAAGTGGATGGTTTTGATGGATATATTGGTGCAGAAGTTGGCTACAACCTCTCAGATAATTGGGAGATCGGTATCCAAGGCGCTCGTTATTTTTTACATGAAAATGATGTTGATATAATTGCGGTACAACTTCGTTATTTTTTTGAGCCGTTAACAGCGTATTAACCTAGGGTTTGGTATTTTTCGATAATTTGTATCCTAAGCGATCATGAAGCGATATGGTAAATTACTGGAGATTAATGTCGTGATTGTGATCTTTATTATATAGGTCAATACTCTATAACAAATCCTTAATTACCTTGAAGTCTTTTCTTCTTTAACATCTAGCGAAAGATAGTGTTTTGATAGAGTGTTAAGCAGAACTTACTGTTCGATATTAGAAAAATAAGGTTCATTGAATGCTCGATGTGAACTTAAAAGAAGATGATTTACGCAATAGGGTTGCTGGTGGCGCTGAAAGTGTCAGCGTGATACGTCGCTTTACTTGAACCTAGTGCGTCTACAGTTGAAGAAATATAGTGTTGGGGCTGAAGCCAAACCAAGCGGGTTAGAGCGACACAATTCGTAGTGAACTCTTATTTGGTTGAAAAGCGTTCCAAGTTCGCAGTTGCCCCTGACTCTGCTGGTGATAACAAGACGATAAATTGATACCGAGCAAAACGATAATTTTATATCTGCTTTAATCCAATACTGATTGAATAATATCAAATGCTGTTTCTATTTTTTGGATAGGGATAATGCCAAACCCAAATAAGAGGGCATTAGAATGATTGTTGATAGAAAAATGCGATGATGGATAAACCGCTACATTTGATGAAGCCAGTTTATTCATCATTTGTGTCGCGCATCCCGATACTTCAGCTGCTATATGCAATCCACCTTGGCTTGGAATACGTTGTAAGCAATCTACGTTGTCAATTAATTGAGTGAGTTTATGGTACCTTTCGCTATAGATTTTATTCATATTGAGTAAATGGTGAGAGAAATGACCGTCACGCATGAATTCGTCAAGTAGGATTTGAGACACTACAGATGTACTTCTTCCCAAGTGCCACAACATATTTGAAATTGGCTCCATTAAAGACTTTGGTGGAATCATATAGCCAATGCGTATGCCGGGAAATAGTATTTTAGAGAAACTGCCTACCATAATGACGTAGTCATTTTTATCTTGTGACTTGAGAGCTTGCTTACTGGTATTGAGGTAGTGATATTCCGCATCATAATCATCTTCGATAATGATTGCGTTATTAACTTCTGCCCATCTCAGCAGTTCTAACTTCCTTTCAACTGAGTAGCTAAAGCCTAAAGGGAACTGATGACTAGGCGTTGTATAAATAATTTTGGTATTAGAAGGGATTGATTCAACGACAACACCTTGGTCGTCCATCGGCACGGAGCCTATTTGCGCGCCAAGTAATCGAGCTTGATTTCGAAAAACAGGATATCCTGGATCTTCCGTCGACACGAGATCCCCGGGAGAGAGTAATGTAAGGAGAGTCGTCATTATTGCCTGCTGGCACCCTTGCGTAATGATGATGTCTTCAGGGTCACAGATTACGCCTCTCGAGTGTCTCACATACTCGCAGATAGACTCTCGTAAACAAGCTAACCCTTGCAAATCACCACCATGTGCAAACTCTGGAGTTAATGCATTGAGCCTACTCAGTCTTGAGTGTCGCCAAATATGCTTTGCTATTCTCTGATGATCAGGAACGCCTAAAGTGAAGTCATAGTCTAGATTCTTTGGTGCGATGATCTCTGGCTTCTTCGCTGCGTTAGTGCCAAACACCCCTAGTTGGTAGTGTTTTATTGGTCTCTTATCTTGATCCATCGTTTGTTCTAGAGCATTACTTACGTACGTGCCAGACCCTGCCTTTTTTACTATCCACCCCTCGAACTGAAGTCGCTCATACACCGAAATGACAGTGTTTCTTGCTATGCCTAACTTTTTCGACAGCATGCGGGTTGACGGTAATCTCTCATTTGATCGTAATCTGCCTTCTAATATCCCTTGGTATATCTCGGAATAAAGCTGTTGGCTGGTGACTTTTCCAGTTTCGAAGTGTAGTGAAGATGGCATCGTTTTCTCTGTAGACGTTGAAAAGTGGTTCTAAAGCGTTGTGAGGATGTGGATCTGTATATACCAAGTATATCTACCTAGTATACCGTTATCGTGATATGGAGAAAGCGTAATGAGTACACTATTTCCCCATTTTGGAAACGGATGTTACTTACATTCGTATCTAACCGGCCTACCTATCAACGGTGATCAGGTTTAGACCTGTTTATATCGCACTAAAAATTTGAAGACACAGTGTTATTCATCGAGGGTTAACGATTGGAGTTCTTCAAGTCAGGATTACTTTTATATAAAAAGTTAAAAGCCTTGGAATAAACTAGAAATTAATTATAAGTTAAAATTAAAAAATTGAGGGTTCAATGAAGTTAAACAATGCCTTGCTGGCCATTTTATCGCTCACTTCTTTCGTCACGTTTGCGAAAACGGAGTTAACGGTTAGCAGTCAATTAAAGAGCGTAGTTGATGATTGCGCTAAAGGATTAATAAACGAATACGACATTCCGGGGTTGGCTGTTGCAGTAACGATTGATGGCAAGCGTTATTTTTACAATTACGGTTTTGCTGACGAAAGTAAGGGGAGTTTAGTCACCAACGACACAATTTTTGAACTCGGTTCTATCAGTAAAACTTTTGCCGCTACTTTGACTGGGTATGCCCAAGAAAAAGGTAAGCTAGACATGGATGACAAGGTCAAAGATTATATTCCAGAATTAGAGAATAGTGCTCTGGGTAATACCAAGCTAGTTCATGTCGCCACCTACACTGCGGGTGGTCTACCATTGCAATTTCCTAGCGAAGTAACGAACGACGCTGAAATGATGCAGTACTACAAAACGTGGAAACCGGAGTACGAAGCCGGTACTAAGAGGAAGTACTCAAACCCTAGTATTGGTCTATTTGGCTACATCGGTGCCTTGAGTATGAAGTCAGACTATACGGAAATGATGGAAACCGTCATCCTGCCTGAGCTCGGTATGACCAATACCTTTGTCGATGTACCAAAGGATAAGCTTAATAACTATGCTTTTGGTTATAGTTCTGAGGGAAACCCCGTTAGAGTTAATCCAGGTATTCTTGATGCGCAAGCCTATGGTATTAAATCAACGAGCTCAGATATGCTTCAATATATCGAAGCAAATATGGGGCAAGCGCAACTGAATAATGATATGGAGAATGCGCTAGAGCAAACTCACATTAAGTATTTTAATACCGATACATTTACGCAAGCAGTAGGGTGGGAAGGTTATGATTATCCCGTCTCACTTTCACAATTATTGAAAGGTAACTCCAGCGACGTAATTCTCAACGCTAAACCGGTTCAAGCAAGTGAATCCGGTACTCTCGGTCGAGACATTTGGTATAACAAAACGGGCTCAACAGGTGGCTTTGGGGCATATGTCGCGTATGTACCCTCTGAAAAAATAGGCATAGTGATTCTAGCGAATAAAAACTACCCTAATGCCGAAAGAGTAGAGGCTGCTTACCATATTATTAGCTCAGTGGTGAAGTGAATTTTAGTGGTAATAGGAACTACGTAATTATTAGAGTTTATTTAGATTCATACTATCTACAGTGTTTTATTAGATAGTATTTATAGGAGTATTCATGAAAACTAAGCATTGGTCTAAGGTGACTTTGCTACATGAAGTTGTTACGAACCCAAATATAACGATTAAAGGTAAACATAGTTATTACAGTGATTGTTGGGACGCCGGTTTTGAAGAGTCTGTTGTAAGATATCTACAAGGCGATGAGTTCAGCCGAGATTGGGAACCAAAATGGAAGATTGATAAGTTACATATAGGTGACTTTGTCTGTATTGCAGCGGAAGTTGTGATTGTTATGGGGGGAAACAGTACACATAGAGCAGATTGGTTCTCCTTGTACCCATTTATGGACTTTATTGAAGAAGCGTACGTCGGGAAAGGAGATACTCATATTGGCGATGGCGCCTGGCTCGGTATGCGATCCATGATAATGCCGGGTGTGACTATCGGAGAAGGAGCAATCGTTGCGGCAAACAGTGTGGTGACGAAAGATGTTGAGCCTTACAGCATGGTTGCGGGTTCACCAGCTAAGCATGTCAAATATCGCTTTTCTCGAGAGACGATAGACGAACTGCTTGCTCTTAGGATATATGATTGGCCTGATAAGAAAATCGACAGCCTGAAGAGATTTTTATGTTCAGACGATTTAGAAGGGCTGAGAAAGGCAAGCGCTGAATATGATAGAAACCATTCAGTATCATGACAACGTCACCATTTAAAAAATCAGAAAGAGGCCATTGTTGGGCCTCTTTGTATTAAATATCTAACCAATACAATGAGTAATCATTTTATTCTTTTATTGATTTTTTATGTGAATATGATAATGGCGCGTACCACTTGCGTTCAAGAACAAGAGGACAACGTGTTTGGTAAAGGGGAAACCGATGGAATATCGGGAAACTATAATTATTAAGAGCCGCATGTAGCGGCTCTTTTTGATCCTGAAATTGGTTAGTGCGACAGACTACGAAGCGCTCAGAGGGTTACGAGGACTCGCTTCAGATAAATGAAGAATACACGAATCGAAGTGGATGTTGTTACCTATTTGACTGCTCATACCGTTGCCATTCCGCTGTTAACTCTGCTTTTTCTTTTCTCGCTGCAATCAGCATTTCTATATTTACGTCAGTGTTTGGGTGCCTTTGAATGTATCGCTCGTAATCAACCGGAACACCATTGATGTGCAGTTCAAGATGTAAATGCGGCCCTGTTGTTCTTCCTGTGTTACCCGTTTTCCCTATCACTTGTCCTCGGCTGATCTTCTCACCAACATGGACGTTGCGCTGAGATAAGTGTAGGTAGCGTGATACAGAGCCATTTGTGTGGCGGATATTAATGTAGTTGCCTGCAAAACGGTTGTAGCGGGACTTTAAAACGATGCCATCGGCAATACTACGAATCGGTGTACCTACAGGTGTGGCATAATCAGTGCCTAAGTGCGGAGTCGTTATATTGGTCACTGGATGTGTTCGCTTTAAGTCATAGTCAGAGCTCACTCTGTAGTTTTTATCAAAGGGTGAAGAAAACATGAATTGATTATTTATCGACACACCATGCTCATCAAATACGTTACCGTGACCATCATTGATAATAAATAAATCAGTTTTACTGCCTAAATAGTAAAAAGAACTAATGTAAGTTTCATTTTTACTATTTAATTTAGTTCTTAAGATAAAGTTATCACCTCTTTTAATAGAGTCAATAATATTAAACTTGCTTTTGATAAGTGCTAATAGCAAGTTGATCTCTTTTTGACTCACTCCTGATTTTAATAATGAAGCGACAAAAGAGTATTCAACAACACCGGTAGTGATTTTTTGCCTACGAGTCTTCTTTTTAATTGATGACTGCACATTCTCACTTTCGAATTCTAAAGGCTTGATGGTAGGTAGCCTATCCACAGGAGTGAGGAAGTAGTGAGAAAGCGATACGCTAATCAATATGATTAACGCAGTAGTGATAAGGGCTACGGTAGGAGCTTGCACACTCCTTTTTATTATTAAAATAGTCATTAGTTTTGTTGGTTTATCAATACTGACAGTTGTGCGTAGAGTATAATATTTTAAATAAAAACTAGCATTAAAGCATGAGTAATTCCTCTGTTTTAACTAAGTTAATAATTATAGGATGTAAAAATAATTTTAATAATTCAGTCAAAGTGACGGTTGGCTTGGTGTTTATGCCTATTTTGTTGGTGTTAATGTCACGTTGAGAAAATATTTTTCAATAATATAATCTCGGAAAAATATATTTTGCCAAATTACTATGTTCGCTAAAAATACGCTGAAATTAACATTAGGTCTTACGCTTACATCTCTTTTATTGAGTGCATGTGGTGGTGGTGATGGAGGAGACAACACACCTCCAGCTAGAAGCAAAGGAAGCATTTCCGGTATGGTGTTTGACGCCCCAGTCAATGGCGCCAAGATTGAGGTTTTCGAGTTCAAAAATGGAAACTTAGGTCGGAAGTTGGCTAACACGACGTCTGATGCCTTCGGAAACTATCTGCTAGAGTTTGAATCGTCGTCAATGCCTCTTTTTGTTGTTGCAAAAGAGGGGAGTTATACCGATCCGTTTACAAATGAAACGGTATCTGTGAGCAATGCGAAGACACTTAAATTTGAAGGTGTTGTGAACTTTAAAGAGGGGAGTGAGCAAAAGTTAATGCTTACTCCGCTGTCGAACTTGGCAGCAGGCTTGGCAAAGTACAAAATTTCCCAGGGGGCCACAGATGAGAGTGCCTTTTCAACTGCTTTGGATAGTATCAATAGCATGTATGGTTTTGACGTAAATGAGACCAAACCTATTGATATTACCAAAGGTGGGCAAAGCAGTTTTGCTAGTACTGGGCATCAATACGGCGCTTTATTAACAGCATACTCGTCTTACTCTTACGATCTTGTAAAAAAATACGGCAACAGCGATAACGTCTACACTTCGATGCACTTCGCTGACATCCAATATCGGGATGTTATTGCAGATGGTGTTCTTGATGGTCTTGAAGTGAGCCAGACTTCAGGAGCAGTGACTCCCCTCAGCTTTGGACAGAAAAAGATAAACAGCGACGTTTACACACGTGACTTATCTCAGCACGTTTTGATCGTGGTAAACGACCCAAGTATCAATATTTCTGGTACTGATGCTGCCGACTATGTCGACTTTAGTAAGAAGCTTAATGACTTAGGTACATATGGCAGTACAGATGGCGTCATTCCACCGCGAGATGGGACGGAGATCGATACCACAGCGCCTATCGTGACACGCATTGACCGTGATGTACTTGCTGGCACCGATAAAGTTGATCTAAAAATTGTTGATGATATCGGTGTAGAAGACGTATCCGCCTTTATTCAGTATCAGATTAATGGCTCTTGGTCTGGTGAATTTCAATGTAACGACATACAAGATTTTGGAAGCACATTCTGTTCGGTTGAATTTGATGATTTTGAAGTTGGCCTTCGAGAGACCAACGTTAAAGTTAACATTAATACCAAAGAGATCGATAGTGTAGATATGAACCCTGCCACAGGGCTCTCAAACGTAACAGCAGCACGGTTAGTCTTATATACAGCGGATGTACTGGGTAATGAGTTAATTCCAGGCAGCCATTCGGGTCTTCATATCAACTTTGAATGGGATAACGATGCGCCTGTTATCGATATTACATCGGCGAGTGCAATTAATAACCAACTTAAAGAATACGTTCTGAAAGGGGTTGTAAAAGAAAGCTCGCAAGAGATTAGTTCGGTCAGTATTTCATTTAAAGATGGCTTACATGAGGGCGTCACATGTTCTCCTGTCACTGTAGAGTCTGGAAATGCTTGTGAGTTTAGTAAGGCTTACCCAACTGATGAATTCCTATCTACGACGGTCTTTGAGGTTCGAGCGAGGGATAGCAAAGGCAATACGGGCTCTGCGCAGCATGCAGTAAGTCGTGACGATCAAGCGCCAGCACAGACGATAACCTATCCTGAAGGTACGTCAATGACGTACGTAAATGTGGGTTTAGATGGTGAACGAACCACTTACGATGGTATCTACTCTCAAGATACGTACACCCCAGACAATGTTCAAGCAAGCCGCGATTTCCTGAAGATTGATTATGCGTACGCAAGTTTAGGGATTAAGAACTCATTAAAAGGGATAGATTTTAGTAACTTCAACGCTAATTTATTGAAAGAGAATAAAATCCCTTATGTTCGTGTGAAAGTTTCAGACGTAAACACCGATACGGTTTTAGGCTCCAACGCTAATAAGCTTAAGCTCGTCGTCAAGTACTACGTAAGCCAAAACAACGATAACAACTACTCACTTCAGCAAGTTATTGACACAACCGCATCCGATGACGATTACATCGCAAAAATTCCGCACGAAACGCTGTTAGATAGCAATGGGCGAGTAGAGGATGTCATCTATTACATTCCTTTTGTAAGAGATATTTTTGGTGACAGCTTTAAATCGGTATCAGAAAACAGTAGTCAAAAGTTAGTCATTCAAACCGTCGATGAGTCTGATAACGAAAGCACTCCAAGAGAAGTATATTTTAGAAGTAGCTTTGACCTACCAACCATAAAAGTGGTGACACCATTTATTGGTGCGCGAGCTCAACTTGAAGGGTTGAGCCCAAGTGGTGAATTCACTTCACTTGCAAGTTGTACCACTATCCAGCAACTGGAAAGTGACCAGTCCATGGCTCTTGACGTAGCGAGCTGTGAAACCACAACTGACGTAGTGAATTATGATTTCATGCGTGTTCGTTTAATTGGTATCGAAGGCAGTGAGCCATATTATTACCAATGGAAAAGAGACCCAGGGACCAAGAAAGTAACGGTTGACTTAAACAAGGCCAATATTGGTGTGTATTTTAAGCTCAAAGGTTCTCAAACTTACTATATTACTGAACTATCGACATATCAGACTGGTTTGTTTGATTTCCAGTGGGATCAAGTGACAGCGGGAGAGAAAACTTCAGAACGTGCGATTCAAATTCTTGATGATGTGCGCTACGCGTTATCAGGTACGAATAACAACTCATTCTTTGGGTTTGACCCAACGGTTGTGTCTTATGCAACCAATGAAATGCTTACAACTAAAGCGATTCCAGACAAGCCATCAAATGACTATCTACACCGATTCCTTGTTGAAGCAATTGATAGTATTGCCGAGAGAATGCCAAGAAATAACTCATTAGATTTTGCATCTGCTATTTACGATGATTTTAGCTACGATGGAAAAGCAAATGGTGTAGGGGCAGGAGGAAGTCAAGTTACGCTCGATTCTTACACGTTTGGCGCTGAAACTTACCGAAAAGATCTGGCGCAATCCTATTATGAAATCATGGCGAGCAAATACGGTATTGAGACCAATATCGCGCAGCTCTATGCTGATGATGTTTCGATGGCTAATCCTGACTTAAATGGTAAGAACATTTTTGATACAGAGGGTAGCAGTATCGATACCTTGCCGCCGCAGCCAAAATTAACCATTGAAAGCGGTAGAGAGACGATGGTTGGTAATAGGCTTTATATCGCTGGCGAGGTTGTTTCTAAAATTGTCCTAGACGATCCTTCTGGTATTGTAGGAACCGACGCTCACGGCCCGAAGTTTAGCACGATGTGGTATCAAGCCAATGAGCCAAATATTGAAATACCACTGGACATCAACATCGTAGAAAACTCAGACAGCAGCAATGCTTATCGAAAAGAGTACTTCTTCACCCTTAACTCCCAGTCTAGTGAACTAAAAGATATTATAGAGTTTGCCGTGGAGACCAGTGCTATGGACCCACATGGCAATGCGTATGGTTACAATGGTAAATCTCCGTTTATAGAATCGGTGTTTATTGATAACGATTTCCCTAAGGCCACTTACCTTCCACCGAATGATGTCGATGGTAAACCTGTAGAAAACGGTATTTATTTAAATGCGAACAATACTCATGAATTAACCTTCAAGGTTGAGGATATTGTTGGTGATAAGCTTGCCTCGAGGGGCCTTGTTTTCTACCAGCAAACCGGTGAAAAAGTAACATACACACCAGAAAACTTTGCAAGTAACTCGAAAGACGCGTTTAAAGTCAAACTATGTACGGGCGAGATTTGTTCAAATCAAGGCTCTACGATTTATCCTGGTGATGGAGATTGGTTAGTTGTTGCAGCAGCAGAGGACAACTTAGGTAACTCCGTTTCAGAGTTAACTAGCACCGCTCCGAGATTCAATATTCGTATCGACTCTGAAGCCCCTATTGTAAAAAGTGAGCAGGTTCAAAGCCGTTTAGGTGGTAATAACCAATGGGCACCTGTCATTGATTGGGGGACGTTAAGCTCTGGCAATAACGTAAAAATAGATTTGCGCCGCGGATCTGGTCAGGCTCTGACATTAGAAAGCTGTGACCCTCTAACAGAGGCGTGTGACGTACCATACCTAGTTGGTGAACAGCCTGACGTCAAAGTCCAACTGGTTTCAAAAGCATTTGATTACGATGAATGGAATGAATTTTACGTCACTGCGACGGACAACGCTTACCCTGCCAATGTTAGTACAACAGGGAAATTTACCTTCCAAGTCGATAACAAAGGCCCTGAAATCATCCTAAATACGCCTTGGGTTGAAGACACATTGTCTAAAGAGAACTATGTCATAGGGCGTGAGTTCAATGTGCGATTTAAATCCGTAATAGACGATTCAGACCTTGAGCAAGTCTCGCTGTATCAAAGTGGTAAAGATTCGCCAATTAAGACAATTGTGCCAACGGATTCATCTAAAGAATTTGTCATGTCTCTTATCAAGAGTGACACAGATAAAATAGACATTTCTGAAGATGAAAAAACAACGTCATTGTATGTAAAAGCAACCGATATATATGGTTTTGAGTCTAGTTCTAACACGCACAAGGTTATTCTTGATCGTGATGGGCCAACATTAGGATTAAGTGGTTTCAATGCGAATGACTACTACTTAGGTAACTATGTCTTTGACCTAACGGCGCTAGACCTAAATGCTAACGGTGATGTTTCAATTAATGGCGTAAATAGAGAAAGCCTAGAGTATTGGACGTTTAGCGATCTGGAACCATTACCTGGCTCTCCTGGTACAAAAATCAATGAGGATCTCAAAGTGAGCCTTGGTGATTTAGGTACGGGTACACACAAGATTCGTTTAAAAGGGTCTGATGTTCGTGGCAACACAACCTTAACCAGTGATGAGCAAGATTTTACCGTCAAAGTGTACAACTCAATCCCGCAGGTGACGCTGGCGATGAGTTACACGGATGGAACGCCAATTACAAACAACACCATCTATCAAGATGGGAATATCGTACTTACGCTTGATATTGTTGATGATAGTGGCGTTGATCGAATTGACTCAACTTATAGATTCTCTGGAGAGCAAAACGGGACTAACTTTACGTTCTCAGAAACCGCAGATGGCACTTGGACTGCAACGTTGCTTTCTACACAAATTGCCAAAGATGGTAATTATGAACTTGATATCAAGGTTTATAACAAAGTTCGTTACCTTGATGAAAAAGACCGAAAGGTTGGAAAAGTAAACCAAACCTTTAGCGTACAGCGTGAAGGCGTGGTTCTAACAGTTGAAAGCCCGCTGGACTTCCAAAATTACTTATCTGATGGTGTTCTTGATGTCACCTTTACTACATTGAGTGCGGTCAAAGCCAAAACGTTAGAGTGTTGGGTTCGTGAAGAATACAACTCTCTAGATGCGCCACCAACTAATGAGCAACCAACTTCTGGTGTTATCAACGTATCGCAAGAACCTTACAGTTGTAGTGTCAATGTTGGGCAAAACATGACCAAAGCACCTGTTACTTTGATCACTAAAACCTTGGGTACAAATGGGCGTGAAACGATCAACAAGTTCAATTTCTCGATGGTGGATATTGATGCACCGACAGTCGTGGATGGTAACTCATACAGTTTTAAAGGAAGTGATGTTTGGTTTGATGAAGCTTTGAAGAAGAAGATGCTCACATTTGAGCTCTCTTTTAATGATGCTTTATCAGGCGTGAATACCGAAAGTTCAGATGAATATCCAAAGTTGGTTCGTAATCTTGGCAACAAAGCTTATACACCAACGACTTGTGCCAAAGGTGTTGGAAATATCAAGTGTACGTATTCTGAATCCTATGCCGATATTATTGATGGCCTGAGTACAACTCAAGAATACAAAATCAAGAACTTATCTGATTTAGCAGGAAACTTGACGCCAGAGCACGATCTAATGCTTGAATTACCTAAAGGTTCGGTAGTCGTTGAAATTACTGATCCGGTCGGAAACACAACCATTAATGGTCAGCAGCTTGTCGCCAAATTCAGAATTAAGCTGTATGAAAACTCTAGACTAGACAATGTGATGGCCAGGTTTGGAACGGAATCCTACAACTATAAAGATAATCCGGAGAAGTTTGCACAATTAGAGGTGTGTGCAGATGACCCAACCTACAAGTGTTCAACATTTACAAGTGAACTTCCTAGCGATGCGGATGGAAAAACGATCAGGACAACGATTACTGCAACGGATGTGTGGTCGAGAGTCGGTGAAGCGAACGTTGATATTAAAGTTGACAACACACCTCCAAGTGTTGGCGATGAGATAATCGTAACCGAATCGCCAACAAATCCAGATAATGTTCGTTTTCGTTTTGACATAACGGACACTGGTAGCAGCCTCACAAAAGTAAACTACTCGGTTTTAAACCCGAGTTATCAAGAAGAAAGAGTAGAGGATGGGAATGGTTCATCTACGTACTTTGAACTATCAAAATCTCAGTTAGAGGGGCGTGGTTCAATCACGGTTGATATCAAAGCGACAGATAGCGTCGGACTGTATTCTGATATCAGAAAAGTCATTGATATTAGTGTTCCTAAAGTCACGATTGATTTCGATGGAATTACGAGTTTGCAGGGTGGGAAACTGTTTTTAACCAAGGCGAGCCAGCCGTTTACGGTATCTACGATGGAAGGAGAAAGAGTGAAAGCTTCACAATATTCTGTGGAGCTTATTCCAAGCCTCGGTGATTCCTTGCGTTACTCAGGTGATGTTATCTCATCTAGTGGTAATGGAATGATGAACTTTGCCGTCGATAACCAAGGGGCATATACCCTTAAGGTGACGGTGACGGACTCAGTTGGAAGAGAGAATACAAGCTTTGAATTACTAGGCAAAAGTTATGATGGACAAGTGATCGAGTCTATTGTTGATTATGACGCTCCAAGTATTTCGGGCTTAAGTGCTAATCAAACCTCTAAGGTGCCGACAAACGATAAGTATCAACTAGAAATTAGTGCATACATTACAGATAAAAATTTAAATCTCGTCACGTCAAAAGCGGTGAGTGGTGGTAGCACAGTGGCTCCTCAAGCGATTACTGAGCCGACAACCGAAGCGGGGCCTTATGTCATAAGCTATTTGTTACCGAAAGGCGATCATACGATCACGGTGGCAGCAACAGACAAGGTGGATAACAAGAGTGAAAGTTCTATTGACGCGCATGTGGAAGCGGCAACCGTTCCCGGGCTAAGTATCTCTACCGCCTCAAGCGCCCCTCTTTTTGGACGCGAAGAGATTACGCTTGCGTTTAACTTTACAGAAGAAGTTACGAACTTTGATATCTCAGATGTCCATCTTGTCGCTAGTGATAGCGGTGTAACAGGAACGTTAAAACAAGATACTTGGTCGACTTCAGACAATATTACGTGGACGGTTAACTATGTCAGCCCAGAAAAACAAGATAAAAATATCACTATTCAGGTAGAAGACAATAGCTATCAAAGTACCAACACAATTTCTGGAAAAGGAAGCAGCTTAAGTATCGCGGTTGAAGGAACCTTACCAAAACTGACCAATGTGACATTTAACCCCGAGCATCAGAGCGTGGGGCAAAGCGTGAGTGTCTCGCTTGAGTTTGATAAAGAGCTCCAAGAGGCGACCGCTACGCTTGGCGGCAATCGCATTAGTTCTCTATCAGCAACGGTAGATAAAAAGGTCTGGGTTGGTGATGTACAAGTTCCGAGCACCGCGCTGTTAAGTGTCGACTTGGTTGTTAGTCAGTTTAAAGATTTGACTGGCAACATAGGTGAGGATAACACCGCTCACGAATTGCCGATCACGCCAACCTTAGCTATTACGCCAGTGGGCAATGTGGATGAAACGCATGCCACCAAGCTACAATTCGAAGGTACGTCGACACGTTTTGATGGCCAGTCCCTGCGTCTTGAAGTGAAAGCCCAAGGCAGCGCGACGGCACTAAAAAGCAGCAGCGCGACAGTGCAAGCCGGTGGCACTTGGACCAGTGACGCGATTGATATGAGTCATCAAACCAATGGCACTTATACCGTGATGGTGACGGGGACGAACTCAGCGGGTATTGAAGTGAGTGAAAGCCAGAGCTTTACACTGGCGCAATCTCTGCCAACACTGACTAACGTGACGTTTACGCCTGAGCACCAAGCCATCGGCCAAAGCGTGACGGTGACGCTGGAATTCGATAAAGATCTGCAATCCGCCGCAGCGGAGTTAGGTGGCACGACGATCACTTCATTAGTGGCAACCGCGGACCCAAGTGTTTGGACTGGTGATGTGGTGGTACCAAGCACGTCAGAGCTGAATGTGACGTTGCTTGTTCGTGACTACCAAGACTTCTCAGGGAATACCGGTAGCCAGAACACGGCTTACTCCATGCCGATCACACCAACCTTAGCTATTACGCCAGTGGGTAATGTGGATGAAGCGCATGCCGCCACGCTACAATTTGAAGGTACGTCGACACGTTTTGATGGTCAGTCCCTGCGTCTTGAAGTGAAAGCCCAAGGCGGCGCGACGGTATTGAAAAGCAGCAGCGCAACGGTACAAGCCGGTGGCACTTGGACCAGTGACGCGATTGATATGAGTCATCAAACCAATGGCACTTACATCGTGATGGTGACGGGGACGAACTCAGCGGGCATTGAAGTGAGTGAAAGTCAGAGCTTTACACTGGCGCAATCTCTGCCAACGCTGACTAACGTGACGTTTACGCCTGAGCACCAAGCCATCGGCCAAAGCGTGACGGTAACGCTGGAATTCGATAAAGATCTGCAGTCCGCCGCGGCGGAGTTAGGTGGCACGACGATCACCTCATTAGTGGCAACCGCGGACCCAAGCGTTTGGACTGGTGATGTGGTGGTACCAAGTACGTCGGAGCTCAATGTGGCGTTGCTTGTTCGTGACTACCAAGACTTATCAGGGAATACCGGTAGCCAGAGCACGGCTTACTCCATGCCGATCACGCCGACCTTAGCCATCACGCCGGTGGGCAGTGTGGATGAAACGCTTGCCGCCACGCTACAATTCGAAGGCACGTCGACACGTTTTGACGGCCAGTCCCTGCGTCTTGAAGTGAAAGCCCAAGGCAGCGCGACGGTACTAAAAAGCAGCAGCGCGACAGTACAAGCCGGTGGCACTTGGACCAGTGACGCGATTGATATGAGTCATCAAACCAATGGCACTTACATCGTGATGGTGACGGGGACGAACTCAGCGGGCATTGAAGTGAGTGAAAGTCAGAGCTTTACACTGGCGCAATCTCTGCCAACGCTGACTAACGTGACGTTTACGCCTGAGCACCAAGCCATCGGCCAAAGCGTGACGGTAACGCTGGAATTCGATAAAGATCTGCAGTCCGCCGCGGCGGAGTTAGGTGGCACGACGATCACCTCATTAGTGGCAACCGCGGACCCAAGCGTTTGGACTGGTGATGTGGTGGTACCAAACACGTCAGAGCTGAATGTGGCGTTGCTTGTTCGTGACTATCAAGACTTCTCAGGGAATACCGGTAGCCAGAACACGGCTTACTCCATGCCGATCACACCAACCTTAGCTATTACGCCAGTGGGTAATGTGGATGAAGCGCATGCCGCCACGCTACAATTCGAAGGCACGTCGACACGTTTTGACGGTCAGTCCCTGCGTCTTGAAGTAAAAGCCCAAGGCAGCGCGACGGTATTGAAAAGCAGCAGTGCGACGGTACAAGCCGGTGGCAATTGGACCAGTGACGCGATGGATATGAGTCACCAAACCAATGGCACTTATACCGTGATGGTGACGGGGACGAACTCAGAGGGCATTGAAGTAAGTGAAAGTCAGAGCTTTACACTGGCGCAGTCTCTGCCAACGCTGACTAACGTGACGTTTACGCCTGAGCACCAAGCCATCGGCCAAAGCGTGACGGTAACGCTGGAATTCGATAAAGCATTGCAAGGTGCTGTGGCGGAGTTAGGTGGTACCACGATCACTTCATTAGTGGCAACCGCGGACCCAAGTGTTTGGACTGGTGATGTGGTGGTACCAAGCACGTCGGAGCTCAATGTGGGGTTGGTTGTTCGTGACTACCAAGACTTATCAGGGAATACCGGTAGTCAGAACACGGCTTACTCCATGCCAATTACACCGACAATACACCTAGACGTTATCAACGATGTTACTGGAGTGGAAAGCATGACAGTAAGTGGTAGCAGTGAACGGTTTGAAGATGGTGAGTTCATAGATATTAAAGCAGTCGACGCTGATGGTACAGAAGCCACAGGCATGGCTACCGTGCTTTCAGACTCATGGACAACTGATTTAGATCTTTCAGGACTGAAGGAGGGGGTAGTGACGATTTATGTAAATGGTACCAACAAGCTTTCCGCCTCTGCCGAAGAGGCTCTAGCAACATTTAACTATGATCGTTTCGCAAGTACAGCCTCCTTAGGTGCTGTTTACAACCGATATTTTAGTGATAACAAAACTTTAAAAAATGCGGCATAAATAAAGCGAGCGTTTAGCTCGCTTTATTTCTTTGGGACTTTTTGTGATATTTATCAAAATAATTGCCTTTATTGATAAGTTACTCGAATTAATGAATCGTCTTAATACAAGGCTGAATAACTATAATAACTAGGCCAATGTTGCTTTTAGGTGTGTATGAAGTGATTGTGATGGTTGCTCGGCAGGTGCTGTGGTGAATGTGTCGCGTTGAAAATCTTTTTAAATATTATATATTTACGCTCGTTTCTATACTCTGAGTATAGTGTTCTGCATGAGGTCGATGGGTAATACCTCGCCTCTTTAACTCGCGATGAAGCAAATTTAATCCTAGCAAGCTTCAGAGCAGTTACTTTTGTGAGTGCGTAATGCGCTCACCTTTTTATTTAAACTTCCTCAGTAACAGTCAATTTGTTGTTTGTTGCTGAGGAGGGCACCTCATAAACTTCTGAATTTCCTCGTGCTTACCTGAAGCGCACGTTACTACGATTTTTGTTAACTTCAGTCCATAAATTAAATTTTTTTAGATAGTAAGATTTTACCATTTTGACAGAGTGGGTGATGTTACTGGCTTTTGTTGTGGTCAAATCGCATGTTTTGATAGCAAAAGTCACCATTTTTTTGGTGTTTTTGATTTCGGGCGATTTTTCTATCTCGTTGAAAATAAATGGCTAAGTAAGTAGGATACGCAGACCAAATCGTACTTGTAAGCCTTATCAGCTTAATTGTCACCGCAGCCATATTTACGATGTTGGTTGTGGAGAATTCAAATGCATTTAGTTTGCAAATTTATACCTAGCTCGAAGCTATCCTCCAACGAGCTATCTCATGTTCTTACACCGGACGAGTGTATAGGACAGCTTTCGCGTTTGCGAAATTCAGATGACATCCTCAGAAACCTCCCTAAAGAATTGGCGCAAAAGATTTCCATCTCTACCAAAAAAACGACCAGCGCATTGCTAGCTGCTATAAGAATCGAATTGGGAAAAGGCAATTGGGTGTCATTATCTACCGTTGCACGTCGGTCGCCATTGACGGACTCTCAGCTGCAAAGCTTCCCTAGACTTAAATCACTCGTTGACTCTGTATCTGCTTCGAATGAAAGCAAAGCTTTTAAAGCGGGTTATAAGCAGGTTACTGACGATGTTGCTTTAGTTCGTAGTTACACGCATGTCCCCTCTGAGCCAAGTCCAGATCAAAAAATCGTTGTCGAGTTTGCAGGGCAGTGGTCTAGCAACGCGGCATGTTTGATGTTGGGAAAAACCGAAGCTCAAAAAGAAAAAGTGACTGTAGGCAAGGCTGATACAGAAAACAAACACCGCAGCCTCGCGATATTTAAAGATCTCGAAGCTGAGGGCAAAACGCTCTATATCAAAATCCCTTGTTCTGACCAGCCTCAGCCAATCTTGCTTAAACTCGCCGAAGACCTGCAACCCGTTGATAAAGAAACTCAGATGGATGAGTGGGACAACGTGTTGGTGCCGGTGAGACCTTTGGCTTACTTAGATGGTAGCAACGACAAAGCAAAAGCTTCTGACCTGCGTGGTGGTTTCCTTTATGTGTTTTGGAAAGGAAAGCTTTGGCGAGAGATGGCGATAAACGAGAAAGGTTACTACCAAGATGTTGACGTCGAGTATTACCGCACGCTAGAGCAAGAAGAAAAGAAAAAAGACACACCTCAGGTAATACAAAGAAGCGCAAGCGGTTTTGCTATGGCGCATTTCTGGGCACCTTACAAAATATCGGGTGAAGTCCAACAGGGAGAAAATGGACTCAAGATCATTTTCTCACCAAAGCAAAAGCGCTTTGCTCAAATTGAAGCATTAGAATCGGATGCTGGTTTGCTAGAGAAGTCCAGCACGCCATTAGATGAATTAAGCAGTTACAGTGACGCACAGTCATTCAGTGCAAAAGAATTCACCTCCGATGTAGACAGCGCAGCCATCCACAAAGTGACCGAAGACGACATGCCATGGCTGAGTGACCAACAGGCCATAGTACGTAGTTACGACCAGAGTAATACGGTCATAGCTTATGTGGATGGAAAAAACAGTGGCCTATTATTCCGAGTGGATGTTGGTACGTCTGGCATCACCGCTTTGAATTCACTCTATGTGATCGATCACAATAGCGATTATAAAGACGTCTTTGATTTAGAGTTTTATGAAGGGGAAGACCACGATTGGCAGCAAGCGTTATTAAGCGGGCTGCCATTGGACGGGGTCTTTACTATGTCCCTGGTACATGACCAAGACCCAGACAGTCGTCACATACTTTTTGATCGGGTCGCTTACAACGATTTATTTGTTGAACCTGAGAGCGCTACTGAACCCCCGCCAAAGGCTCAGTTAAACGATAAGCCTAAAGGTATGACAACAGAAGAAAAACAACGTTTTGAGTCATTAATGCTGGATTGGTCTTTATAACCCAACTAGAAAATGGATTAAGAATGAAAAAGAAAATATTACTCGGCTTGGGTTTGACGACTATTGCCGCCGCAGGTGCTGGTTACATTGCCACTAAACCCTATTTTGATGAGAAAGCTCGAATAGAGAGCATGGCAGACCGCCTAGATTTGTACAAAGGTAAAACGGATACTTGGCTTTACCAGTATGATTTTAAAATACCGGATAACCCAAAGGTTGCAGATTGGAATACTGAAAATGTGACACTCCCTCAGGTCCTGTTTACTGTAGCTAACCCGGAAGAAAAATCTGAGGTCAGTTACTGGGCATTAAACATTGATGGTACTGACCCTCAATTACTGATCCCTGAAGGGTTATTGCCACCCCCGCCTAATACTGGGATTGATTATGCTAAATATATGTCACGGTCGCCTAACGGCCGCTATCTTGTTGTCCCTCAGAAAGATAGTACCGCGCTGTATGATCTAGATAATGGCGAAATAACTAACATTAGTGAGGAGTCTGGCTCAACTCGTCACGACATTATGTGGGATACGGACAGCACACAAGTTGTTGTGAAAAAAAGCGATGAACTTTTGCTGGTTAAGCTAGACACAAAAGAGGTAGTGAAATTTACTGATGTAAATGGTTCAGACGCACGTTACATGACTTCTTTTGCCAAGCCTTATATGAGTCAGTCAGAACAAGCTATATATTTTAGTTATGAACCGGGATTGGCGGGATTTGGTTGTAAAGGAGAGGAAGAGGAGTATCTCGAAACTTTTGGGGAGAGTGATGTTCCAAAATGTGGGAACACATTTGTGTTTGATGCCAAAACCTTAAAACTGATCGATCGCGGTGATTTTACTCCGGTTAGCTACGATTGTAATGTCTGGGGCGGTACGTACGGAGATGGCTTTTATTGCCTCGGAGGTGCGGCATACCGCTCGGGAAGACCATCTGAAAAAATAGGCGATTTTCCTGCTACAGTGGATCTGTTGGCTTTTAATGGTAGTGATATGTGGTTCGTCCCTGTTCATGGTCGAAACATAACCCGCGTATTACACCAATCCACCGATAACAGCCCGACTACAGAAATGATATATGGGTTTGTAGGTTTTAGAGATGGAGAACGAGTTAAAAAATCCGCCTATGGCTTTGGCTTTAGCCAGTATGTAATTGAGCATAAAGAGACGGATAATTGGAGCGAGTCACTCTACCCACTGCCAACCTACGCTGACCTAAAAAAAGCGAAAGTGGTACTAGAGGAGCGTAATCATGGCTAGGGCTAAGATTGAACAGCACTCTCTCTATTTGATGGGCCAATTAGTTGGACCGACTGGAGAAGCCATTACTGGCAATGGGCTTTATCCATTACCCGGTTTTGCGCTTGCCCTACCCGAGTTGGCGGTAGATAAAACTGCGGATGGTAGCAGTAGTAAGAACGAGTCACCATTATACTTCAGTGATTCATCAGGTCGGCTACAAGGCTGGAATACTAAGGTTCAATCTGTAAAAGAGCTTGATTGGAACAAACTTGCTTCTACGCCATTGGTTATCTCTAGCACTAAAGAGAAGCTGAAGCCGGTCTATATTCCACCATACTTAATGCCCGCTGCGGTTATGTCCGAAGATACTGATTGGACGAAACGCCTAGCACAATTAGCTAGAGAGGCCGTTATCACGAGTGCTGAAGTTGAAGTCTCACGTTTGCGTGACTGGCAAATCAGAGAAGATTTGGACAAAGATGTATCCGAGAGACGACTTTTAGTGCCCGAATTGGCCGAGTTTTTTATCCATAAAGCTGAAGCGGCAGAAGAGGAACTGTGTCAAAAAAAAGGCGCGTATAAACGTCTGTACGAACAAATTTATAGTGGAGACTATAAACATAATTTTTATTATCTGCGCATTCCTCAAGTTTGGACTATCAATCTTTTCTTCTCAGCCGACTATTTTGAGGGCGCGGAAGTTACTTTGTCTGGACAACCGGAAAACTTGATCATTAAAGGGGATGCTAAAGATATAGGCAATAAAATCACCAGTCGAGTGAGGCCAGTAACATACTATGATATTGCCAACCAAGCGAGTGACGCCCAAGATGCAGAAGAGGTGACTCAATATGTCGCCACATTTTGGATCACTGGCGGTCATCTAGATGATGATGAACAAATGAAGCAATTAGTCCGCTTTGATATAGATTTAGAGGGAATTAAGCGATATTGGGATGCATTACTTGAACCTTCAGATATCCAGATGGCTCAGGTTGCTAAGTTAAATCTCCCAAACAATTGCTACTCTTTGTCTGAGCAAGTCTTACACCTGCCTATTTATTCCATAGCAGGGCGCAGCATCATTGTGTCAGGTGATCCTATTTCTGTTGAAGAGTCGCTTTTCCAACATGCGCCAGACACGTTTAAAGGCTGGCTCGATTGGAGTAAAAATCTACCTTACACTAGCGAAAACAAACCTGCCAATGGTGTGCAACCGTCGATTAACATTCTCAATTCAATTGGTAAATATAAAGAGGTGATAGCCGCGTCAGCTTCTGGTGTGATGGACCCATTCAGTATGACGACGGTCCATAAAGCATTTAGCGCAGCTTTGAATCGAGAGCAAGCTGGAGATCCGCTCTTAAAGGCTTTAAAACTGGCAGTCGGTATTGATGCTAAAGCGAAGGGGTTCTTAGATTTTGCACAAAAGCTAAAGCCACCTGCGCAAAGTACACTTGCGCCTATTTCTGACTTAGCTAGTGCCCTTAACTGGTCAAATCACCTTGGGAATGCCTTACCGAGCGTTTATACGATTCCACCAGCGTTACAGCATTTTTGGCATAAGGTGGACGATAAGATCTTAACCCCTTTAAAGCCGGCCGTTCGGGCTATTGAATATGCACTTGATAAGCCTTTTGGTTTTGCAGAGCTTGTTTCTAGTGGCCTTGAAATTCCGAAAGGTATTGAGAATTCCGAGTCGGCGTTTAACGCCTATATTGATAAATCAAAGGAATATGGTCAGAAAACACAATCGGTAATATCAACACTTTTATTGAGTGATGAAAAAGATCGTCAAGCACTGCTTGAGTCTGAAGCGGAGCATAAAAAAGCGCTCCTTGAAGCATTCTCTGATAAAAGTGTAAGTCATAAAGTGCTGTTAAATGGTAGTCCGCTATTAGAAAAAAAACAGGCAAAAGAGGGTGAGGCAAGCTATCTCACACTGTTTTTTGAATTTGATAGTGCAAATGATGAACTTGCCAATTCTGATAAGAAGCTCGTTTCTAAAGTGGCCGAATATCTGCGTAATACAAAGTCAGAAATGTTGCTGAACATTGAAGGATATACGTGTGATATTGGCTCGGTGGAATACAACACTAAACTCTCAAAAAAACGTGCTGCGGCGCTTAAATCTTCTATTTTAGAAGATCTTGGCACTGATGCTATTAAGTGGGAGCATCGAATATCTGCCCTGGGTAAAGGCGTTTATGCCGATAATGATACGAGTAACAGGCGCTTAAGTCGTCGAGCGGAGATGAAGTTCTACCTCAACTCTGCTTTTGAATATCCTGCTTGTAGAAGTTGGCTGCTTACTCTGGAGAAAAATCGACAGAAAGCGGTTTTAGCAGAGATGAAAGTCCATGAGGAAATTTGGAAATTTTCCGGCCAAGCCTTTGATATTGCATTAGGCTTTGCTGCGCCAATGCTTGGTCCAGGAGCCGCGTTAGCATATGGGTTGTATTGGTCAGGCGAAACCTTGGTTTCTACTTTGGATGGTGCAGCCAAAATTCTTAATAAAGAAGTAGAAGAATATAAAGAGAAGCAGAAACGTTTTTCTGAATTTGATGTGGTAGGACAGGCGTTACTGTATCGCGGTTTACCTGCATTCGATGAACTGAGTGTTGTTGGCAAGGCATATATAAAACGCGCTATAGCGCTCAATGGGCTGCTACGATTGCTTCTACTTGAATCTCAAATAAAAGAAGAGAACAAAACAACGAATTACGTTTCGGAATATTACGTGGTTAATCACTTGACGTCAGGGCAAAGAGATCTTGATATTGAAGGTTATATAAAGACCTATCTTTTAAGTGATGATTGGGATTTGGGGGGGACTTGGCTTCCTTCTTTCCACCTTGATGAAGCGTGGCTAGAAACAAAGAATATTTACCGTAGTGCTTCGGAAAGTGTGCTGAGTTTTGCTGCAATGACGAGTTACGTAACATACCGAGCGAAGCAATCTCAGGTTGGGGTAAAAGCGCTTGAACAATCGCAGGCATATCAAAAATTCTGTCCTATACATACTGTTGCGGACCCTAGTTTAACTAAGCTTAGATCTCTGTTAAAAGCGCCCGATTTATCTAAGCTCGATGACTCTATGTTTGCTGGGCATATGGTTTCCGTAAAAGTCAATGATGAATGGCTCCCACTCGAAGACAGGGTTAATAGCGGTGAAGCTATTACGCCGACTATGCCAATTAGAGTACTTATTATTCTTGATATGAAGGATGAAACGCTGACCAAGTTCAAAGAAGAAGGTTTGCTTACTCTTGTGCCTGTGGGTGTTAGACCTGTGAGGCAAAATAGGTTCTTTGACGATTTTGGGTCTTACACTACTGAATATGTTCGTGAAATTGCACCGGAATCACTAGTTAAAACTGAGAGAGCGTATTTAACAGAGAAACAAATGTTAGAGACAGATACGACGCTATACGGTGTTGTTGTAAGTCCTACTTATTACTTTGGATGCAACATCATGAGTGGCATCAAACCTATTGCTGATGACTACGGTAGCAAAGAATGGAAGTCGGTGTTTGGTCAGGTAGATGAACAGCACTCAGCGGCTTATGTGATGCGTTACCTTCTAGAAGTCGGTGTACCAAATGTCAGTAAAACAGAATCAAAGTTAACGTATAAGAGAGAGCTCGTACTTAAAACTCAAGATGGTAAGGAGATTACCTCTAGTACGGATAAGGCATCCATCTTTAATTTAACTATGTCAAAAGAGCATGAATTCTTATATGAGAAAACTTTCTTAGCAAGAGCGGGCAAAAAAGCGGTCGAATATCCGGAGCTATTCTCAGATGCTAAGGCAAATTTGTACATTTATGACGCTAGCGTGAAGAGCCTCATTCCCGGAAGTAAGCACGACGATATAATGGAGGCGATCGGTTGGACGAAGAAGCAGCCATCCTATGATACTTCTGAAAAAGCAACGAAGCTGTTGCTCATCGTCAGTACAAAATCTGTTGAAAATGTAGAACAAATACTTGAGCGAGGAGGCTTTGACCGTCACCGCTTACCCGTAGACATTCGTTTGAAAGCAAACGATGCAAGAGGTCTCTATAATTTTGAACATCAAGATGTAGATTTGTATCCATTAGGAAAGGTAGAAGTGAACCTCGAGAAGAAAGAGGTGTCATTCAAACCTAAATCAATACCGCAAAGCCTGAGTGAGGTATCGGATCATATTTCTAGCAACCTAAGTAAGCTTGTAAACGACTTGGTGGTTAAGGAAGGTGTTTTATCACCAGACTTTGTCGACACTGATCTATACGCAGTCGAGATATCACTGAAGTACACTAACGCAACCGGGAAAGAGATGACTGGCTTACGCCCGTTTATTCCTAGAGGAAACGATGCCCCATACATCATGCTCGATATTGATGGGAAAGCTGGACTATCTTTAAACGCTTCATCACAAAGGCTCCCTGTTCGAGCTATAGATACAACGGCGCCAACTATGTTCAACTCGCGAGAAATCCATTACAACCAGAGTTGGTATGAGATGAGTGAGAAGGAGTTTAAAGCTATTTCTGAATATACTGCAGGAACGACTGACGATGCTGATTCCAACTTAGCAAGTTTAAACCGTAGTAAGATGTCCCATAAGGCTACCCCTTTGAGTGTTTGGATGAATGCGGAACCAATCATGAAAGATTACTCAGTAGCGAAGGAGCTTCCACTATCTGCACAACGAGAGCAAATACTCAAAAAGTGGTTGTTTGATGGAAAATAAAAAAACCGCCTTCGGGCGGTTTTTCTTTTCTTATGACTTCATACTGAATTTAGAAGTTTCTTTTTAACCCCCATCAACCCGCTGCAGAAATATCGTATTTCTTCATCTTATGGTTGAGAGTGCTCATTGGAAGCGCCAATTGCTCAGCGGCTTTCTTGGTGTGCCAATTGCAGGCATTTAAGCAATCGATGATCACTGTACGCTCGTATTGGCTAACGACGTCTTTAAGGCTCTTTGAAACGTCTTCTAAATCCGCTTGTGCTTGCTGCTCGTAAGCAGGTTGCTCTGGGGTAGGTGAAGCTGCTTTCATGTCGATACTTGGTACATCTTCTGGGATTTGTTCGCCAAACTCAATGTGAGTAATGGTTTCAAAATCGGACAGTAGCACCGAGCGCTCAATGATGTTCTTAAGCTCACGCACGTTCCCTGGGTATTGGTAGGCAAGCAGCTGTTTACGTACGTTGGCACTTAACCCTGGCGCTTGCGGCAAACCTAGCGTGTTGGTGGTGTGTTGCACGAAATGTTCAGCAAGGGGAATAATGTCCGACTTACGGGCTCTCAGGGGCGGCAATGTAATAGGGAAGACATTTAAGCGATAGAACAAGTCGGCACGGAATCCGCCATCTTTGATTTGCTGCATAAGATTACAGTGGGTTGCAGCGATAACGCGCACGTCCACTTCAATCTCTTTGCTAGTGCCGATTGGGCGAACTTTACGCTCTTGCAGTACACGCAGTAACTTGGCTTGTAGTAGCATTGGCATATCGCCAATTTCATCTAGGAAAAGCGTGCCACCGTTGGCTGCTTCAAACAAACCGACTTTGTCTTTGTCCGCGCCAGTGAATGAGCCTTTCTTATGGCCAAAGAGTTCTGACTCTAATAACTGCTCTGGGATTGCGGCACAGTTCTGTACGATCAAAGGCTTTTCTGAACGGTTAGAGTTTTCGTGAATGTATTTCGCGATCACTTCTTTACCGGCTCCCGTTTCACCACGCAATAGAACGTCGACAGGGAGAGATAACACCTTATCAAGACGATTCAAAACATTGAGCATTTCTTCGCTCTCTGCAATAGGACCCTGATAGGTTTTTTGGGTACGCTTTTTGAGTTGAGTGTTCTCACGCATTAGGGCGTGATTGTCGGCATTGAGATTTTTAATCACTTGCCCGTATTGCTCTAACCACACAGCTTGGCGAATATTACTCGCGGCCATACGACAAAACTCAGTCAATGCAGTTTCATTGTCGATAACACTTAAATCGAGTAAGACTAACAGCCCAATGGTTTTGCTTTCGCTATCAATCAAAGGCCAAGCCAGTAAGTTCTCGCTTTTTAATCCCAGTGTCTGCTCAGTTTGATAGATGCTTTCGCAGTCATAGCCGTTGTACTTATACAACTCGTTAATCAACACCACTTCACCATTACGAATGGCAAAGTTAAATGGATCGTTCTCACTGGCTGAGTCTAACTGTAATGCATCCCAAGGATGGGAAACGATAGTTTTATCGTTATGGTGAGCGGTACTTGGAATCAACGCCTGCCCAGTCTGGTCCAACACATAAATGATGCCGTGCTTTGCGAGGGTCATTTGTCTCGCAGCAGTCAACACAGCATCCAACGTTTGGGTAAGCTGGCTGCGATCAGCCAAAGACTGACTGATCGCAAGTAGGGCGTTACTAAGTTCGCTATGGCTAGCTGAACGCATAGGTTAGTGTTCCTTGCTCATCGACAGACACTTCGATTTGCGTATGTGAATCATCCTTGTCATGCACTAATAGCTGAGTCGATAGTTGCGGCAGCAACTGACGGTTGATGACCACGTCGATGTTACGCGCGCCCGTTTCAGCAAGGCGACAGTTACCTAGTACGAACTCAACCAAGCTGTCTTCGTAGCTTAGCGACAACTTGTGATGGCTCTGTAGACGCTGAGAAACTTTGTTCAGCTTGTGGTGAATAATTTCTGTCATTGCTTCATCAGACAGCGGAACAAATGGTAGTACTGACATACGTGCCAACAGCGCCGGCTTGAAGTGTTGGTTCAAAGTAGGGCGAATAGCTTCTGCGATGATGTTCGCATCGATGTCTTTGGATTGATGAACCAAAGATTCAATCTCGTGCGTCGCAAGGTTACTGGTCATGATGATCAGCGTGTTCTTGAAGTCGATTGTGCGGCCTTCGCCGTCGTTCAGAGTGCCTTTGTCGAACACTTGGTAGAACAGGTTCAACACTTCAGGGTCGGCTTTTTCCACTTCATCAAGAAGAACAACAGAATATGGACGTTGACGAACCGCTTCTGTCAGCATGCCGCCTTCACCGTAACCTACGTAACCCGGAGGTGAACCAATTAGGCGTGATACCGTGTGCTTCTCTTGGAACTCAGACATGTTAATGGTCGTCATAAAGCGCTCACCACCAAACATTTGATCAGCGATCGCACGAGCCGTTTCGGTTTTACCCACACCACTTGGGCCAACCAGCAGGAATACGCCTGTTGGTGCGTCTGGGTTACCTAGACCAGCTTTCGCAGTTTGAATGCCTTCAGACAGTGCATCGATAGCGTATTCTTGGCCTTTGATGCTTTGTGTTAGGCTGTCTTTCAGTTTTAGCGTGGTTTCTGCTTCGTCTTGAAGCATCTTACCCATTGGAATACCAGTCCAGTCCGAGATCACATGGCTGACTTCATCTGGGCCCACTTCAAAGTGAACCAGTGGGTTGCCATTGCGGATTACATCTAGCTGTTCTTGGCAGCCCGAAATTGCAATGCGAACGGCTTCTTCATCCATTTCTGCATATGGAGAAACGTCTTGCTCTTGTTCTGAATCTTCGTCTGCAACAAGCTCTTCTTCGTTTGTTTCGCCAAAGACCAGTTCATGTAAGCGAGAGCGTAGAGCAATCATCTCTTGGATCTGCTCTTTTTCTTTGTGCCATTGCGCTTCTTGTTCTGCTAGCTCTTCTTTCGTTGTTTCCATTGCCAGTTTTAGGTCTGGAATGTTAGCAAGGCTGTGCTTGTCGCCAGTTTGCTGCAGAGCATCACGCTCAAGTGCTTCAAGCTCGCGCTGTTGAGCTGCAAGTTCTTGCTGCAGAGTCTCAACAGAAGCAGGAATGGCATTAAGGCTGATGTTCACTCGTGCACACGCCGTATCTAGTACATCGATCGCTTTGTCTGGCAGTTGACGGCCAGAGATGTAACGAGCAGAAAGTGCTGCCGCAGCAGTGATAGCATCGTCACGCACGTAAACGTTATGTGACTTCTCGTATGCTGGGCGCAGACCACGAATGATCAATGCTGCTTGCTCAGGAGACGGTTCGTCGAGTTTCACCAATTGGAAACGACGCGCAAGAGCAGGATCTTTCTCGAAGTACTTCTTGTATTCCGACCATGTTGTCGCAGCGATGGTTTTCACTTCACCACGCGCTAGGGCTGGTTTTAGCAAGTTTGCCGCGTCGCTGCCGCCCGCTTGGTTACCACCGCCAACAAGGGTGTGTGCTTCATCGATGAAAAGAATGATAGGGGTTGGCGAGTTTTTCACTTCATCCAATACTGCGTTTAGGCGTTTTTCGAATTCGCCTTTTACGCTTGCACCAGCTTGCAGAAGACCCATGTCCAGGCCGTAAAGCTCAACACCTTTGAGGTTGTCTGGTACGTCACCTTGTACAATCTTAAGTGCCAAGCCTTCTACTACTGCGGTTTTACCAACGCCCGGTTCACCAACAGCAATAGGGTTGTTTTTACGGCGACGAGCAAGAATGTCCACGATTTGGCGGATTTCTTGGTCGCGGCAGAAAACAGGGTCGATTTCGCCTTTGCGTGCTTTACCAGTGAAGTCGGTTGTGAACTTGCTCAGTGCTGAACCATCTTCACGAGCTTGTGTTTTTTCTGAAGTAGCAACTTGCGCCTCAATAGAGTGGCTTGTTAGCTCTGCAAAGTTACGCTTAAGGCTGTCAGGGTTTACCGCTTCAAGGATAGAGGCGTAACCATGTTGGCCGTAACGGAGAGGGTTGCTAACAAGAGTAAGGAGCAGGGCACCAGAGCGGATTTGTGTTTCGGATAGATCTAAAGAAGAAACCAGCCAACTTTCTTGCAACCATTCGATTAATAAAGCAGAAAAAACAGGTTTGCTGCCATTTCCTTTGGCGTTGGTGTCGAGTGTGGATCGAACCGATTGTCTTAATAAGTTCTCAGAACAATCAAAATGACTCAATAAGACGTCAAAATCACTATTTGGCCTTTCTAATAGACTCAGTAAATAATGCTCAATTTGAACTTCGTTTGCTTTTTCAGAGACTGCAAGTGCAGCGGCGTCTTCTAATGCTACTTTTGCAATCGGGTGTAGACGCTGAATTAATGAAGAAAGGTTTATATTTATCATAGCCATTTTATTCTTTAGAGGAAAAGAGGTAGCGGCTATTATACTAAAAGTGATTGCGTTCTTTTTTTATCAAGATATTTTGACTATCGTTTGTTGGTTATTTTTAATGATTATTGTGACATTAATGTTTGTGGTTATTTTAATGGCGTTGTTATTCTAAATTAATTGATAGTAAAAGTGTCGGATTTATTAGTTTTAATGACTTTATTTACACGGTTTTATATGGTTATTTTCACTTTTTAAAGTTAGAACAATTTATTATTATCTTAATCCAACTTTTTGGTTTTTTATCCAATAAATTGTACTCAAGATATTAGTGAATAATGTCTTAATTTGTTTAAGTTGTTGTTTTTATTGCATTTTTAAAGTTGGCACGGACTTTGATTATACCAAGTAGTCGCGGTGATAAGCGATTTGGTGATTTAAACAAAACAGATTTTAGAAAAGGAAATAGCGATGCCAACTCCAGCATATATGTCTATCCAAGGTGAGACTCAAGGCCATATTACTAAAGATACTTACTCTGCAGATTCAGTAGGTAACACATGGCAAGAAGCTCACGTTGATGAGTTCCTAGTACAAGAACTTGATCACGTGCTAACAGTTCCACGTGATCCACAAAGTGGTCAGCCAACTGGTCAACGTGTACACCGTCCACTTGTTGTAACTAAAGTTCAAGATCGCTCATCTCCACTACTATTCAACGCACTAGTATCTGGCGAAAAACTTCCTGAGTGTGTGATCCGCTTCTACCGCACTTCAGTTCAAGGTAAACAAGAGCACTACTACTCAATCAAATTGATTGATGCGCTACTTGTCGATATCCAAACTCGTATGAACCACTGTCAAGACGCAGCAACAGCTGACCGCGTGACAGAAGAAGTGCTTAAGTTCACTTACCGTGCGATCGAAGTAACTCACGAAAACTGTGGTACTGCGGGTAACGACGACTGGCGTGCTCCACGCGAAGCTTAATTGCTCGTCGCGTAAAGATTCAGGGCCAACGATTGTTGGCCCTAATTCGATTATTTGTATCAGGTAAAAGATATGGTGAATGACGTAGAATTTAAATTTGAAGTGCCTGGATGTGGGCATGAATTTCGGGTCGAGAGCTTTCATGTTCATGAAGAGTTATCTAAGCCTTTCCACATCAATCTCTCATTACTTTCACTTGATCCAGATATCTCGTTCGATGAGTTAATACGTAAAGCAGGAACATTGACACTTTACGGACAAGGTGTTGGGGCTGCGCGTGTGTTCAACGGCGTGGTGAATGAAGTGCGTTACTTAGGAACTGGACGTCGTTTTTCTCGTTATCAATTAGTCTTGGTTCCTCAAGCTTGGTTCTTATCTCAGCGCCAAGATTGTCGTATTTTCCAGCAAAAGTCAGCGCAAGACATCATCACAGAAGTACTCGATGATGGGGCAGTCACCGATTACCGATTTGAAGTGTCGGGTACTTATCCTCCAAAAGAATACGTTCTGCAATACCGTGAGTCTGACTTGCACTTCGTGCAGCGTATGATGGCTGAACACGGTATGTGGTATTACTTTGACCATAGCGATTCAAATCATACGATGGTCATTGTCGACAGTAATGACGCGATTGCACCTTTGATAAGCTCGCCACTAAATGCTTCTTACATTGGGCCGATTGTTTATCATGCCGATGGTGGCGGTGTTGCCGATCGCGAACATATCTCTGATCTCGAGTTAGTTAACCGCGTTAGAACAGGACAGGTTACGTACACAGATTACAACTACGAACACCCTAAAATTCCACAAGAGATGACACAGGCTGGCGAGCTAGACCAAGATCTCAAGCAGTTTGATTATCCTGGACGATACGTTGACCCGCTGATGGGTCAGGTGAGAACCACGGAGTGGATGTCGGAACACATAGTCGATAATCAACAAGTGGAAGCAACGAGTGACGTAATGCGCTTAGCATCTGGTTACAGCTTTAACGTCAGTGACCACCCGCGTTCTGAGATTAACCGCGATTACCTTATGTTGTCTGTAATGCACACAGGTCAAGATCCGCAAGTGCATGAAGATGAAGCGAGTGGTATGCCAACCACTTACTACAACCAGTTCTCGTGTATTCCACGTGATGTGGTGTTTAAAGCGCCTAAACTAGCAGCACCAGTGGTTGATGGCCCTCAAACGGCGGTTGTTGTAGGACCAGAAGGTGAAGAGATTTACACCGACAAGCTTGGTCGAGTGAAAGTACAGTTCCATTGGGATCGCTACGGTGATAACAACGAACATTCAAGCTGTTGGATTCGTGTAAGCCAATCCATGGCGGCGCCAACATGGGGCGCAGTTTATTTGCCGCGTATTGGCCATGAAGTCGTAGTGACTTTCCTTGAGGGGGATCCAGATCGTCCGTTAGTTACGGGCGCAGTTTACAACGGTTTGCATTTCCCACCGTACTCTTTGCCAGAAAACAAAACTCGTACCACGTTCCGCACGCAAACGCACAAAGGAACAGGTTACAACGAGTTGAGTTTTGAAGACGAAGCGAACCAAGAAGAAGTCTATATTCACGCTCAAAAAGACATGTCGACCAAGGTGCTCAACAACCGTTACCGTGATATCGGTCAAGATGAATTCTTGAAGGTTGCACGTCACCAAACGAATGAAGTTCATGGTGACCATAAAGAAACCATTCATGGACATAAAACGACACAAGTAAACAGTACGTTTACCGAGACAGTCGAGCAAGACGTTACCGTCACATACAACGCGAACGAAGCCCAGTATGTGAAAAACAATTTTGACTTAGAAATTGGTGATAACCGTACGACTAAGATCGGTAAAAATGATGACTTAGATATTGGCGAAAACAGTAACCTTACTATCGGTGCGTCTAAGAGTTCAGATATTGGTGCGGATGATAACCAGACGATTGGTGGCAACTTAACGGTATCAGTGAAAGGGAACACCGCTTATAAAGCCGATGGTGCAACGCAAATTATCAGTGGCGACAAGATTGTATTGAAAACGGGTGGTTCCTCTTTAGTGATGAACAGTGATGGTTCAATAAAGTTATCAGGCTCGGCTATTACGATCGAAGGCAGTGACAAAGTCGTCGTGAAAGGTGGCAACGTAGTGGTTAACTAACAATGGAAAAACAACCTCTTACAACAGAAGTAATATCAGAGCAGCAAGCCGAATCAACGGCTTGCTTTTCGCGTTTTGGAAGAATAGTGGCTATCAATGAGTCTACGGGCAGTGTGCGAGTTGATTTTGATGGTAACCCATTTAAGCAGCCACTCACTGCGAGACTAGGACGTGGCTTTCGTCGTTCTGAGCTGCAAATGGCTATCGATAATCGATTAAGTTGTCGAGTTGAATTTTTGAACGACGACTTAAGCTTGCCTCTTGTGACGGACATTTTCTTCTCCATTCTGGATGACTCTGACGAGTTTGTATTGCGAGCGAAGAAGATGGTTATCGAGACAGAACAAGAGTTGGTAGTCAAAAGTGGTGAGACAGAAACTCGCTATAGCGGGCGCGATGGACGAATTACCACTAAAGCGAAGTACGTCACCTCTCAAGCAGAAAAAGCACAAAAAATTCAAGGCGGAACGATCGCAATTAACTAATTACCTAGCATTAGCTAATTTACGTCGAGTTAGCTAATTACTTTGTATTGACTAATTGCAATCGCGTTATGGCACGCTAATAACGGATAACTAGATGCGACAAAGAATCGGTGTCGAGCACCTAAAGGCACCCATAACCAATCAAGAAGTCGAAGGCGCGTTAGCAAAAGCTGAGCGCGCTGTGAACGACCTTTCCCAATTGCCAGTAACATGGCTGGATTTCTGTAATGAAAAGCTGTCCATTGCTTCTGAAAGTATCGGGTTTTTAATCAGGCAGCGAGTTCAAATTCACAAAAGGGGTTATCCAAGTCGTGAGTTGGCGTATCTCAAGCTGATCGAACGCCAAATTGAAGAACTGAAGCAGGTGTACTTGTCGTTTTATCGGCTAGCACCGGGGTTGATTCATCAGTTAAGAGGCCAGGAGCCAGAAATCTACAGCTGGCTGATGCTACAGGGCGAGTTGGGCTCAGAGTTGGATAACCTTTTGTGCGGATTGAGTTTACTCGAAGATATTGACGCTAAAACCGCAATGGTCATTGCCGTACAATCTCCGGTTGAATCTATGGATAGCACGCTTTCGGAGCTTATTGAGGGTAATGCGACATCCAGTGCGTTTTACTTTGAATGCTTACGTGTACGTCAAACATTAAGTGTTTCTCTCATCAAGCGCTGGCACAAAGCCAGCATCATTAGCTCTCAAGTTGCTTTGCCACTGCTCGCTTTACAAGACGTAAAAGAGGGGATTGATTGGCTTAATGACAATGCAGGCAGCGAACAATACCTATTTGAACGTTTGATTACCAAACGTGACAGAGGCACTTGGTTCCGTCAGAGCTTTGGCATCGAACCAAATGGATTACCATCAGCGCAAGTGCTTACTTATGCCAAGTTGCTTGAGTTAAAAGAGTTTGAGGCGTTTGATATCTCTTCTTCATTAGCACCTGTTGATTTTGCGCTGAGTGGCGATTGGAAACTGGTGCCTCAAATCATCGAGCACTTGGAAAGTCTGGAGGAAGCTGAAGGTGAAATTTGGCTTCAAGCCTTGTATGTCGTCTACGGAAAGCTTCTTCCTCTGAATCCGCAAGATGTTGGTGTCGAGTATGAATGGGAAGAGATCGTCGATCTGCTCAATGAGTGGGTGGAAGATGAAAAATATATCCAAAATCTACCAAGCCGCTTGGGTTACGCATCGAGCTTCGAGTCTACGTTAGCTGCGATGCAAGATTCTAACGTTGATGTGCTGTTCCGCGATTGGCTATGGCGTCAACTCTGCATTCAATCCAGAGCCTACGTGCCTTGGGATATGGCAATGCCGATTCATCAACAAGACTGGAACTTTAACAATTTAAAGGCCGCACCTTCTGCGAGCGAACGATTCAACTTAAGGAATAGCAATGCAGTTATGGGATATTGAGACGCACCCTGAGCTATCACTTAAAGGTCGTTTTCAACGTGACGAAAACGGCGATGAAGTGTGGGTTGTGGTCGCCAAACGCACATGGCAATTCGATGGTGTGGTTTGGCACGAATTAGGTGAAAGTGAAATCTTCGATGATCCCCAATATTTGGGCGAAGAAGGCTTCTCTGCGATGAAAGTTGACCACGAGTTCGCGTATACCAAAGACAACACAGATGTACTTGTTTACGGCAAAGCGCGCAGTTACGCGAAAAAGCCAGTGACATACCAAGAGTGTCGCGTGTTGATTGATGGTCATATCGATAAGATTCTCGCTATTCACGGGGAACGCGTATGGGTTGAGCATGCTGGCAGTATCACGCTGAGCAATCCAGTCCCATTTATTGAAAAAGACATTGATTACACTTGCGCGGTAGGCGGTGATTTACGTAACCGAATAGGTGGTGGGGTTGCCGACTCCAACAAAGAATTGCTTGAACAGAAAGTACCCTCGATTTTTTATCCCCGAGAGGACTGGAGTGCCGCCGCGAAAAAGCTACGCGTTGCGGGGTTCGGGCCTGTGCCTCCGTTCTTTGAGTCGCGCCAGAAGCTGGCCGGCACGTTCGATGACGATTGGATTGAGAATCGCAAGCCAATGTTGCCACTCGATTTTGATAAGCGGTTCTTCCAAAGCGCGCCTATTGATCAACAGTGCAAAGGCTTCCTTCGTGGGGGGGAGCGTTTGATGATGAGTGGCTTTTGTCATGATGACACGCTTTCATTTCGAATTCCTAAAGAAAAATACCGTGCGATCGCGACGTTCAAAGATCAAAGTTATCAAGCTGATATGGCGATGTACACCTTATTCGTTGATGCGGAAAAGAAAACTATATCAATCAGTTACACCGCTGCGTTTCCTTGTCAGGGCAAGGAGGATTTGTTGGTGTCGACATCCATCACTAAGTTGGAAGAGGTAAGCGAGCATGCATAATTCAACAGGCCGTTACGTGCTAGGGATGGAAGTGATGACGCCAACCGGTATGAATTTAGATATTGCTAGTGCAGTTTCGTATGCTGATTTAGGAAGATTCGACCAATGTGTAGGGGATGATGGTATCGAGCGTTTTACTTACGCCAAAATCGAATACACCAAAGAAAGTGAGCAGTTTGAAAAAACGTGTGAGTTAATCACCCACTTGCTTGATTCATTATTAGCACAGTTACCACGTTCATTGAGACCAATACCTTTGCTTATAGCGGTGCCTGTGTCTGTTTCTCTAGTAAAGCTGCAAGAATGGCTTGGTGAAAGTAACTATGCTGAATTTCTCTCTGTGGTGAATGCTGTTCATGCCAGTGGGCCTAGTTTCGTTCTCCAGGCCATGAAATCATTGGATAAATATGATGCTATGATGTGTATCAGTGTCGATTCCTTGGTGAGTTCGATGCAAACACTCATCGACGATGCGATGGTAATGAGTACCAATAATCCATGGGGCGTTATTCCGAGCGAGGGTGGGGCGGGTTTAATTCTTTGTCGAAAAAACACCGTAGAAACATTGAAACTTAAGCCTCAAGCGCAGCTTGGCTACATTGATACGGAATTAAACACTTCAGACCGAAGAGGCATGTTTCGACTTGTTCAACGTGCGAGTAAAAAGCTCGATTCATTTGGTGAAGTGTATTCCGATATGACGAACCTGCGCATGCATTCGGAAGATTACGGCTTTGCTCTGGGGGCGAAAGCAGAACGATTCACGAACCCAGAACAACCGCAGCTTATCAATGAGTTGTGGGGCACGATGGGCAGTTGTTCTTCTCTCGCTTTAATTGCCTTTGCGGTCAGAGAGCACCACTTTAAGCAACCAACTACGTTGTTAATGTTCGACTTTCATGGTGACAAAGGAGTTCTCCAATTACTGCAATGTTAGTGGGCACTCATCGATCAAATGGCAATGAAAATATACTCATATTATTAGGTTGAAGTTTGTAACACGAAAAAGCGTATAACTCATGCAGTGAAAGCGTAAGTAAAAAGGTCTAATAAGTTAGTAATAATAACTAAAATAATAGGCTTACTGTTTGTTTTAAATACCAACCTTGATACAAGTACGTTCAAGAAAATATTATTCAACTCTAATAATATTTATTCTATGAAAGAGTACTAAGTGTCTAATAATCAGAGTACAGCCAAAGGATATATCGATCAGTTGGTTGTTAAAGCTATTGAGAAAAAGAAACTGAATGAGCAAAGGCTAGCAGAAAAAAATAAGCCGAAGCTTGAGTACGTGCTTTTTTCACAGTTTGATGTATTAGACAAGCTTCCTTCTAAAAATGGTAAGACAACGGTTTACCATCTTGCAAAAAAAGGGCAGCCAGAGAAGCAAATCTGTTGCAAAGTTATCAATGATGACTCGCCAGAATTTGCGAGCAAAATGTTGATTAACGAAGCGAGCAGGCTGGAGCTTTCTCAACACCCTAGCGTGGCTAACTTTGTAAAAATCGGCAATGAATTTGAACGCCCATATTTGATGTACGAGTGGATCCAAGGTGAATCACTGGCAGAAAAAATGGAGCGTCATTCCTCTAAAGGCTTCCGCCACGACCACATCGCTTGGTTGGTGTATCAACTCGCTGGCGCTCTAGAGTTTATGCATACAAGAGGTATCTGCCATCTTGATATTAAACCATCTAACGTATTAGTGAGTGAAGGCGATTACGTTAAGCTCATTGATTTCGGCGCTGCTCGTTACATTGGAGAGACAGAACCTTACGCAGAAGCAAGCTTGAGCTACGCTTCCCCTCTTTATATAGAAACTGGCATCGCGGAACCGCAAGATGATGTTTACTCTCTCGCTTTGCTCGCTGGACATCTATTTTTAGGCTCAATATTTGGTGATGCTTGGAATAAGCAGTTAAAAGACCGAAAGCGTCCGGCTTTGATCCCGGCTCATATTTGGAAATTGCTGAAAGAAGTCATCAACAAACCAAGAGGGCATGGCTATACCGCTATTTCGTTTGCTCAGCAGTTAGCGCGAATCGATACGCAATCAATTAGCTCAAATTCTAACGCACCAATTTTCAGTAGCTTGCGTAACGCGGACTTGCTGCTTACACACTGTAAGCCAAATGATAAAACGGCGTATGGTCGCTTTAAAATATTAGAGGCGAGCTTAGTGTTGAGTGTGCTGGCAACAGCAGGAAGTTATTTATATCAACAGAATAAAGATCAATTGGATGCCATTTTTTCCCGAGGTGTCACTACTGTAACTCACGTTATTACGCCCTCTGAAACGGCTTCTTTTTTGGCTCAGCCTCCATGGAAAATCAAAGAAGAATTGTCTCAAGCTACTCAGAGTATTGATATGACAGAAGCTTATCGAACAGCATATCAAGCTCAGCAGTTAAGCCTCTCGAATTTATATGAAGAAAAACAGGCTCAGTTAACGTCGTATCAATCGTTAGCGGATGGCTTACCAATGGCATTAGTCGAGTTACGTAAGGAGCTTGTCACCTTGCGAGAAACCCTTGTTCGTGACGGTGCTCTGTTTCCATATGCGGATGAGGCGTTGACTAAAGTGATGTCTGGATTAAATGTCGCGTCTATCGATTCCATGAAAGTATCTTCCATAGCTGGCAGTCGAGATAAGCAGATTGCTCGCTTAATTTTAGATGGTGAAGCTAAGCTCGCAGAAAATGAAATGAAAGAGGCATGGTTATTAAACCAGTCACAAGCCTATTTCTACAACCAAATCTTACCAAAGGCTGTGATGGAAAATATTAATGACTCCATCGATAAACATGCAGAGGCGCACTTTTACACCAAAGCAATTGAAGAAGCCGAATTAGCCAAAGCCTACTTCGGTAATACGCCAGAACTAGACAAAAAAATAAAGGATTTAATCGTCGCAAGAAGCGAATTTATTTTGTTTAGCACCGTGATGGAGCAATCCGTTTACGACAAACAAAAGCTACATGAATCCCTTGCCGATTTAGAACGGAATGCACCAAGCAAATTTACAGAAATCACGAAAATTCTAGATAGCATGGCGTCGGATGCAATTGAGCAGAGCCATCGATTATCTAAGCCAGCAAATGGCGCAATTGCGGTAGCGCGTGCGTTGAGAGATTACTTGACTGAAGGAGACGTGAATTTTGTCCAACATTGATATCGATCGTCTGCTTAATCCTATTTCTGATGAATCTCCAGTGGGAAACGATGCCCGTTACGAGTTTTGCTATGAAATGATGGAGTCCGAAGTGAAGAAATTCGGTTCCTTGTTTGGCGAAACAGTAGATTGGAGCGTGGTAAAAACGCACGCGACTGAAGTTCTAGAGCACCACAGTAAAGACTTAAAAGCCATTTGTTACCTCGTTCGCGCGCTAACAGAAGAGTTTGGTCTGCAAGGCTTTGAACAAGGTCTAAAGCTGCTTAGTGAGGCGTTAAGTCGCTTTGGCGTTGAATTGTATCCTTCGCGAAAGCGGGGTCGAGATGGCGCGGTCGAATGGTTGAACCATCAGTTTAAACTGGTCAGCAGCAAGTTAGCGGAAAGCGCTCAGTCATGGGATTTGGTATCAAACTGCATTTCGACTATTGAAGAAGTGCAGCGCCAGTACGACGAGGTTTACCAAGACTCAGAAGCGGATTTCTTTGAGATTCGCACTCAACTCAATGTCTTATCTCAACAAGCGGTGGCTGATGAGCAGAGCGATGATGCAGTCGTTAACGTCGAACAAGCGGCGCCTGCACCAGCTACGCAGCCTGCTGCCGAAGAAACGCCAGCGCAGAGTGAAGTGCAAACCGCACCGGTGAAGGCGGTTCCGCCGGCCCCTAAACCTGCGCCAGTTAAGAAAGCGGTAGCAAAAGAAGTCGATGTCGATACGGACTTCTCTTCGCCGACGGCTTCTAAGCGCACCTTGAAGAAGGTTGCGGAAGTCATGCTTCATGCGAACCCAAGTGATCCGCTGGCTTACCGGATTTATCGTCATCTGACTTGGGATGACATTGATGGTCTACCCGACCATCAAAACAATCAAACGCCTTTGAGCTTGGCAGTGTCGTCCGATCAACAAGCGGAATACCGAGATAAAGCAGACCAAGAAAGCGACATCGACACGATTAAGCGTTTGGAGCGCACATTAACGGATGCGCCGTTTTGGCTGACGGGCCATTACTTCGTGTATTCGATGCTTAATAACTTGGGCTTTGATGATGCAGCACTTGCTGTGAAACAAGAAGTGACGCGTTTTGTTGAATCGCTAGAGGGCATCGAGCACCTCTCATTTAAGAATTCTATACCATTTGCAGATGAAGCGACCTTGAGCTGGTTATCGACTCAAGATACTACTTCTTCGACTTCTCAACCCGTTGTTCAAACGGTTGTGATTTCGCAGGAAGACTCGCTGCCAGTGGAGGATATCACTCTAGAAAATCTAGGGGAATGTGCCGCAGAGCTTGCCCACAAACTTGAGCTGGATAGCTCGGGACGTGGGCAGTTCATGCTGTATTTACAATTGATAGCAGCTTACCAGTCTGTTGGATTATACCCGTTGTGTTTGCCGTATCTTGAGAAGGGGTGGGAAGTACAAAAAGCGTTTAATCTCGCGAGCTGGGAACCCCACTTATCGTCACAGTTAGAAGACCTAATTCGAAAAACACTCCATCGGTTATTTGGAAGCAAGGATCTTCTACCTGAGAAGTATGAAGAGTGGAAAGCAATTTACGACTAATTAAAGAGTTAGATAAGGAACGAATTATGTCACGTGACGGCTCGGTGGCTCCTAAAGAGCGAATTAATATCCGTTATGTTCCAGCAACTGGCGATACGCAAGAAGACGTAGAGCTGCCGCTAAGCATGATGGTAGTTGGCGACTTTACTGCGCGTGCAGATGAGACACCAATTGAAGAACGTACTCCAATTAACATCGACAAAGACAACTTTAACGAAGTGCTAGAGGGCATGTCTCCAAACGTTAAAGTCAACGTTGAAAACCGTCTTTCTGATGAAGAAGGCGGCCAGATTGGTGTTGATCTGACGTTCCAAAACATGAAGGACTTCTCTCCTGAAGCGATCGCGAAAAGTGTACCTGAACTAAACAGCCTACTTGAGCTTCGCGAAGCCTTGGTTGCACTTAAAGGTCCTCTAGGAAATGTTCCTGCGTTCCGTAAGAAGATCGCATCGGTTCTTCAAGATGAAGAAGCGAGAAAGAAACTGTTGGATGAACTAAGCATTGGCAACGACCAAGACGCGAAAGAAGAGTAAGGGATATCATGTCTGCAGAAGCACAAGCGCCAGAACAAGAAGCAGCCTTAGTTGAATCAGGCTCACTTCTGGATAGCATTCTTAACGAAACACGTTTAAAGCCAAGTGATGAAGGTTTTGACGTTGCAAAACGCGGCGTAGAAGCATTCATCAGTGAGCTACTAAGCAGTTCGAACACAGAGAAAGTCGACCAATCTCTGGTTGATCTGATGATCTCTGAAATCGACCAAAAATTGTCTAAGCAAGTTGATGCAATTCTTCACAACGAAGAAGTTCAAGCGATTGAATCAACGTGGCGTGGCCTTAAGTACCTGGTTGATCACACTGACTTCCGCGAGAACATTCAAATCGAACTGATCTCTGCGAAGAAAGACGAAGTTCTTGATGACTTCGAAGACGCTCCAGAGGTGGTGAAGTCTGGCCTGTACAAGCAAATCTACACACGTGAATACGGCCAGTTCGGTGGTAAACCTGTTGGCGCAGTCATTTGTGATTACGCTATGTCTGCCTCGTCGCCTGACATCAAACTGATGGAATATATGGCGAACGTAGGTGCAATGTCTCACGCACCATTCATAACGTCGGCATCGGCTAAATTCTTTGGCCTAGACAGCTACGAAGAGCTGCCAAACCTAAAAGATCTGAAGTCTGTATTCGAAGGCCCACAGTACGCGAAATGGCGTGGTCTGCGTGAGCACGAAGATGCACGTTATTTAGGTCTATGTACATCTCGCTTTATGCTACGTACGCCTTACTCTGTTGAAGATAACCCAATTAAGGCGTTTGACTACGATGAGCAAGTGACAGACAGCCATGATAACTACCTATGGGGTAACTCAGCGTACGCGATGGCGTCTAAGATCAGTGAATCATTTGCTAAGTACCGTTGGTGTCCGAACATTATTGGTCCTCAAAGCGGTGGTACTGTACAAGATCTACCGGTTTACAACTTTGAAGCTATGGGTCAAATCGAGACTAAGATCCCAACCGAGATCCTGGTTTCTGACCGTCGTGAGTACGAGCTAGCGGAAGAAGGCTTCATTGCGCTAACCATGCGTAAAGGTTCTGACAACGCGGCGTTCTTCTCTGCAAACTCTGTTCAAAAACCAAAAGTGTTTGCGAACACGCCGGAAGGCAAACAAGCCGAGATGAATTACAAGCTAGGTACTCAGCTTCCTTACATGTTCATTATCAACCGTTTAGCGCACTACATCAAAGTGCTACAGCGTGAGCAAATTGGTTCTTGGAAAGAGCGTTCTGACCTAGAAATCGAATTGAACAAGTGGATTCGTCAATACGTTTCTGACCAGGAGAACCCGCCAGCGGAAGTTCGTGGTCGCCGCCCACTTCGCGCTGCGAAGGTTGAAGTATCAGACGTAGAAGGCGATCCAGGCTGGTACAAAGTATCGATGTCTGTACGTCCTCACTTCAAGTACATGGGCGCAAGCTTCGACTTGTCTCTAGTTGGTAAGCTAGACCAATAACCCATTACTGAAACCATCAAGCAGCCAGTGAAGACTGGCTGCTTTTTTCGTAGGACCGCATATGGAAAAAGGTTACCGTCTTTTAGAGCGGATCGAGCTAGGAGAACCAAAAAACTGCTACGAGAAAGTGGTGTCTCATAAGCATTTGATTGAATCCATTCACTCGCATCTCGCTGACTTGTTGAATACGCACTCCGGCAACGCAATGATCGACAATGAGTATGGTCTGCCAGATTTTAACGACGTACTTTCTAACAACACAAACCTCGTTCGCCATATTCAAAAAAACATCACGTCAACCATAGAACGCTTTGAGCCCCGACTGCTTAATGTCGAGGTTCATTACCGTGAAGACCACCATAATCCATTACAACTCGGCTTTGGTATTCGCGGCGAAGTTTCCCATAACGGCGGTAAAGTCCCAATGTCGATCGATGTCTACATGGGAACCGACGGCCAATTTAACGTTTAGTAGGTGCCACTTGAGTAACAGTAAATACTTTCAAGATGAACTCACGTATTTACGCGAGTCGGGTAGTGAGTTTGCCAAATATCATCCGAAGTTAACTCACTTTCTCTCTGAAGGAACTTTTGATCCAGATGTCGAACGATTGCTGGAAGGTTTTGCTTTTTTGACCGGACGCATCCGCGAAAAGATTGACGATGAACTGCCTGAGCTTACGCAATCTCTGATGACTTTGCTGTGGCCACATTACATGCGTTCGATTCCGTCTTTGTGTATTAGCGAACTAAAACCGCATACCGGAAGTGTTACTGAGAAAACCGTGGTGAAACGTGGTGCGGAAATGGCCAGCGAACAGGTAGAAGGCACGCAGTGTTTGTTCCGTACTTGTTATGACGTCAATCTATACCCAATTACGATTACTAACATTGAACAAACTAACAGCCGCACCAGCTCGATGATTGATGTGACGTTATCGACGGAGCATGGCCTTGAGCTGTCTCGTATCGGTTTAGATACGTTGCGTTTGCACCTGCATGGTGAGATTCATATTACTCGCACTGTCTTCTTATGGCTGTTCCGTTATCTAGATTACGTCGAGTTGGATGTTGGTGGCGGCTACAAACATCGTTTAGGGCCAGAATACGTTAAGCCAGTCGGGCATGAAGAGGACGAGGCGCTGTTGCCTTACAGCAAAAATTCCTTTGCAGGCTACCGTTTGCTGCAAGAATTCTTCTCTTTGCCAGATAAGTTCATGTTCTTCGACATTAAAGGCTTAGAGTGGCTAAAAGGCATTCCGCAACGCAGCACGGTCAAAATCAAATTCCACTTTAAGCGTGCTTTGCCTTCAGAAGTGGTACTTAAAGATAAACACTTAAGGTTGCACTGCACACCTGCGGTTAACTTGTTTGAAAAAGACGGCGATCCAATCCGTTTAGAGCATCGACGAAACGAGTACAAGGTGCGTCCACAAAGTAACACTCAGGAGCATTACGAGGTTTATTCCATTGAGCAAGTGGAGAGTTGGAGTAAAGAGGAGCGTCGCCGAAAACCACTGATTGAATTTGAATCGTTTGAGCACCAAATCAACCAGCGTGATAAGCGAGAGTTCTACAAATCCAAAGTGGGCGAGCGAGTAAGCGGAAGAGGGTTAGAGCGCTATATCTCATTCCATACTCACAATGGCGACATTGCGGATTTAGGGACTGAAACAGTATTGATGAAGCTGCAATGCAGTAACGCGGACTTAGCGGAGCGCCTGTCAGTAGGAGACATCACTTACGCGACGCACAAATCGCCAACGTATGCGACGTTTAAAAACATTACTAAGCCAACACAGTCAGTAAGTCCTCAGGTTAATGGTGAACTTCAATGGCAGTTGATTGCCAACATGTCGCTCAACTACTTGTCTTTGGCCAATATCGATGTGTTGAAAGTGTTGCTCTCGACTTACGACTTCCACTCTCGAATCGATAGACAAGCCCACCGCGCGTCGATTCATCGACTTGATGGCATTATTTCTTCAGAGATGAAACCAATCGATCGCGTATTTCGTGGTGTATCTGTGCGTGGTAACCAATTCAAGCTCGTGACGGACTCTAAGTTCTTCGTAAATGAAGGCGATATGTTCCTTATGGCCACGGTATTGAATGAATTTATCCGTTTGTATTCGAGTGTGAACTCCTTTACCGAACTAGAGGTGTTCGATGAAGCGACGGGCGAGGTTTACAACTGGGCAAGCCTAATCGGGCAGCAGACAATACTATGATTAATACACTTTCTGATAAGTCGAATGAGTTTAGTTTCTACCAAGCGGTGTTGCTGTTAGAGAAACACTACCAGCTGGAGCCAAACTCAAACTTTGTTGCCGTGGGCGAGAACAAATACTTCCATCAAGAGCGAATTGAGTTCAGCGTGTCGCCAAACCTGTGCTTTCCAAAGAGTGATATGGATTTTATTACTCATATGGAAAGAAACGGACAGCAATATTCACGTATTGAGACGAACTTTCTTGGCTTGCATGGTTCAAGCTCGCCCCTACCTGCGTCTTACACTGAGAAAATCGTCGGTCGTGATCCCGATGATAACCCAGTGAAGGATTTCTTCGACTTTTTCCACAACCGCTATACAAGCTTACTGTATCGTGTTTGGAAGAAATACCGATATCACGTGCAGTACAAAAGCGGGGCAAGCGATGCGTTTTCTGGGCGCATACTGCATTTGGCTGGTCTCTCTAGCGTTATGCAAGATTGCGAAGTCGCGGAGTTAGATCGAGCGAAAGTTCTGTCTTACGTGAACCAGTTATCTACGCGTACACGTTCACCTAAGCTTATTTCCGGTATTGTTTCACACTACTTTTCACTGCCGAATGTGCGAATCGAAGAATGGGTTTATCGGCGGGTCGAGATTGCAGAAAGCCAACGCAACAAACTCAACCGCTCCAATTGTGTATTGGGGCAAAGCTTACACTTGGGACAAAGCATTGCGGATTTGAACGGCAAGTTTAACTTGTGTATCGACAACATCGATTTTGAAACGTTTAAGCAGTTTTCCTACGATGGTGAGTTACATAAGACGCTGGTGGGCTTGATGCGCTTTATTCTGCGTGACCCAATGTCGTGGGACCTAAAGTTGACAGTTAACTTAGACAGTATTCCAGAAAACAAACTGGGTAATGGAGAAGGGAACCAACTAGGTCAAACCTTCTGGCTTGGCAACCCAGGTGATAAAGACGCCAAAATTCGACTTATCGGAAGCATATAAGAAAGCCGCTCAACGAGCGGCCCTTTATGTTTTCCTCAAAGAGGTCAGAAAAGCTTAACGACTGATCGGCTGATGCAGTACAACGGTAGTATCAAGCCTTTGAATGCCGTTAAATGATTCAATTTCATTACAAAGATGATGAATAGACTGCAGGTCGGGCGCTTCAATTAGGGCAATAATATCAAAGTTGCCACCAACAACGCTCGTTAAGCGAACCTCAGGGATTTCTTTAAGTGCATTCGTTACATCATTCTTCTTACCCTTTTCACAAGAGATCAGTAGATAACTAGCGGCTTTTCGCCCTTCATTTTCTACACGAATCTGTGCGGTATAGCCTTTGATAATACCGGTCTTTTCTAAACGATTAATTCTTTCTGCTACTGCTGTTCGAGACAAACCAATGTTTCGGGATAGATTCGCAATCGACTCTCGCCCATTCGATAATAGACTTGAAAGTATTTTTCGATCTAATTTATCTAAACCTTGTAAAGTCATGTTTGAAATCATGTGTTCTGCCTATTTTGTTTTTATATTGTTATTAAATCGACTCTGGGAGCGTAAAGTTATACAGCTCAGCAAGAGTGAATGGGTTTTTCTGTGTCAACGGAGTGATGCGTAAGCTCAAGTCCCTCCCTGACACTTTTATGTCACTGACAAAGCTGCCGTTATGAGTGTTTGTCAAGGTCGAGTCACCTAGCAATCTGTATATCGCCCATTGACCACTCTTATTTAAAACGTGCTGTCTGCCTTCATCGGTTACATCCTGGAGTGTGATACTAATATTGAAGTCACCATTTTGCGGTGGCCATGCCATTTCACGAATGCGGCTTGGACCGTGGTAGTAACTTATATTGGTATCTGCAATTTTTAAGCTCGCTCTAATCGCACTAGAATCAAGATCGAGTACTCTTGCACTAAACGGAATATGAACGCGGTTAGTGCTTTTATTAATTAATGTGTCTCGAATAACGTTATAGTTACGCAGTTGCACTAACAGAGCCGGAGAGATTGGCATCGTCTCGCCATCCACCTGTTTTGGCGTCCACAAATTGGTATCGTAGAACGGTGCAAAATTTTTCTGAATAAATGTGTCTAACAAGCCACCTGAAGCAAACAGTAATTCAAAATCTTCAATTGAGATTTCCTCGGTCGCTGTTAGATCAAATGGGTATCGTCCCAGCCCTATCTCTTTAAACTTGGTGTAAATCTCGCTGTACCATTGGGTTTGAATGCCTTTAGCGGACTCTTTAATCATGACTGACCAGCTTTGTTGAACCACATCTAACAACCAGCTACGAACGGGTTCCGGTGATTTTTGGGCAATCTGTTTAAGTTTGATTAATGGGTCAGCTTCACTGCTGTTCATTCGATGCTGAGCTGCCGCTAGCGCCGCCATTTGCGGGTCAGGTGCATCAGCAATGTCTTTCATATACGTGCGAACACGGCTTAACGCTGCTACGGTCTCATCCCAAGGAGTAGGGGAGTTTGGTGTTTCACTGACCTGAAGTTGGTTTAATAAGTGAAAAGCTTGTTCAACACGTTTCATTAACAAGTAATCAGGCTTAACTACTTCCTCTACTGCGTCTGATGCGGAGTCTGCCGCTGCCACGAGTTTCGGGTCTAGCTTTGAAATCAGAGCATTTTTTTCACCAACGGGTGAAAATTGTGTGTTGGCATAGACCTGCTTCAGTACGGTTGTCATTGGTGAAGAAGGACCCGAGATTAAGTCTATCGCGTTCGTTAGATCGCCGACATTGTCATAGTTCTGGACTTTTAGTTCACTCAGCGCATTGCGCCAATTACTGATGTAGTCGTCAGTATATTTTTTACGTACTTCCTCTTTGAAGGCTTCTTGTTCTTCACTAGTAGGAATAACGTGTTGTGACAGACCTAAAACCCAGTTGTCACTGATGACTTGTTGTGACATTAGGTCCACGCGTGGTCGATAAAAAGTACTAAAACCAGTGGAGGTATAGATCTTATCTACGATCAAGCGTTCACTATCGATTGGTGTGTTGAATACATTGCTAAACTCAAAACCCACAGCTCGTTGCAGATCTAGGGTTCCTAAATCAATCGAATTTGCTTCGTTTAAAATGCCTGCATAAACGAGATCAACATTCGAATTTGCTAGCAATGAGCGACGTGTTGCGCGAACAAGATCCATATTGATATCAATTGGATCAAACTGCGTGCGAAAGTAAGCGTCCAAATAGCGCATCGCCTGATTGACGACGTCACTTTGGTTGCTTAAATCGTTCATCATTTGGAGAGTTTGATGACGCAAAAAACGGATATCACGCTTTGTTGGATCGTTTAGCATTAGATACCCCTTCAATAGAGGTAAAGCGCGTGTAAAAGTGTTTTGATTTTGTGTCAGTTGTAGACGGTAACCTTTCTCAATGAGAGGTATCAACTGTTGAGCAACGTCCTTAAGTAATGCTTCGTAAGCGATGCGAGTGCTTTGATCCAAACGGCTAATGTTGAGTGGTAATATCTCTTCATCCAAAGCCTTAGAACCTTTAAGCCACGCCCCATAAGAAGGCTCTATTGCTTTCGTCGCCTTCGCTAAAAGCTCATTGAATTTTGCATCTTGCTCTACTTGTGATTTGTCATCGATACTCAAGAGTTGATTCATCACATGTAAGTTACTGTCTAATGTCGTGAAAAAGAAGTAACTGCCCCCAGTAAGCAGGATAATGGAGCCGAGTATTGCCAAACGGCTTTGTCTCTGAATTAGACGAAGATACGTCTTGTTTTCGCCCGCAAAGTCGCTTTCCGGCAATATTTGTGAATCAATCAGAAAGCGAGAGAAATAAGGCGTTTCTGTTAACTGAGTATGCTCTGACGCGATAATAGGTAAGTTGAAGTAATTACTACAACTTTTTGCAAGTAAATTGTACTTGCGACCGCCTTGCAGACTCGAACTAAAGAAAATCTCACGGATGTCTAGTGAATAGACACCGTTGTTAACATCACATAGACGCTCAAGCACATAGCTGACTTCAGATTGACATAGCTCAAACTGCTTAGGGAAAGCGAGTATTGCTTGTTTCTCATCAATGTCCGTTGAATTAGCGGATGCATCTAGCGCATTACTTTCAAGCACTCTCACTAGATTTCGATAGCTATCGCGGTAGTACTCTGCAAATACACCTTTGGCTTCTTTTAGTGGGATAGAGAGGAACTCAACACGTGTCTTGAGAGAGCTAAAGTGCATGTATTCTTTAAAGCCATCTAACTTGTCTAGCTTTGACATAATCAAATAGATTGGCAATGCTGAAGACGTTTTAGAGTTGATGGTACTCAAGCGCGCCAATAACGACGAAATGGTGTACTCTTTTTGTTCTGGTTCAGAGACGATCATGAACTCGAAATCGATGAAGAATAGACACCCAGAAAATGGCTTTCTAGGTCGATGATGAATAACTTCTTCAATGAACGTATTCCATAAAGAAGCATCACTGCTTGATACTTCCTGGAACACTAAGCGTTGGTCTGGTTTGATGTATACAGCGCTGTCAGATTCGTACCATTCAAAAAAGTCATTCTTAGCGATTCTAGTGCGATCCATCGGTTTAATTGCACTAGAATTAAATAAAAATTGACGTCGCCCTGACCCTTTATTACCAAGCATCAGGTAAATTGGTTTCTTGCCTGAGTTAGCAAGAAGAGGCTGGATAACCATAGAAAGTGCTTCTTCCTCGGTTTCCAAATGTTGAGCTTTAGCGTTGTTCTTTTTCTTCAACCATAATGTGAATTGAAAAGTGACGTAAACCATGGCGATAACACCAAGGGTCAGCCAAAGATAAAGTTGATCGATTTCGTCAAGAAAAAGCAGATAAATAGTGGTGATAATTGCAGCCACTAAAAACATCAATATAGTAGAAATCACCACTGGATTTCTAAACAGTTTTTGTTTGAACATAAGCCTAAAACTTCTTTAATTGTATTGTTATTTATTGTCAGTTTTTTCAGCTTGTAGCTGACTCAATTTATATAGGTAGATGTTCAGTAAAAGGGTTGCGCGGTCAATTTCCTTTTGCTGTGAATACTTTTCAGCGTATTCAATACGACCTAAAAGCGGGAATAACGAGTTACTGTATTCGTACGCCTTTTCAGAGTTCTTATCTACATTCTGTCTAGCTACGTTGGCAAACACCGTTCTTGCGTCTGAGAATCGCTTATAAACATCCATAAACTGGTCCTCTAAATGGGCGCTCTGTGTCAAAAAGTTTTGACGTAGCTGCTGTGCAGAAGACGAATCCGGATAGATTGCGATTAATTCATTGGTCAAGCTATCGAGCTCGCTGACGTTACTTACTTTTGCCGAGTCTAAAAACCAGTTATTCATCATAATATCGACACGATTAATGGCCTGCGTTTTCAATGACTGAGCATATTTTTTATTTTCGTAATCTAACGAGGCGACCAAATTTACAAGTTCATTAAGTGAAGCTTGATTAATTTTTTGTTCCAATGTTCGATAACGTTGTTGCTCGTACATGAAATGTGAACATATCGCAGTAACAATCAAACCAATAACGAAGTAGATCATAAATCGACCAGACTTTGCCGGTGATGCTTTCTCTTGGCTATTTAGGTTGGGTGATGACACCGGTGCCGGAGAGGGAGACACATTCACTTTAATTTCAGGTGCCTTCTGCGTTGCTGCAGGAGCGCTAGTGTTGGCTTGTTTTTTTTCGCGTAACTCAGCCGCAATTTGTTGTTCTTTTATCTGCTCAATCCATTGATTCAAAATACGGCGAATGCGACCTAATGACGGCGCTTCAATACCGTAATGAAGACGAAGCTCTTCCTCAATCCTCAAGCATAATTGATGTGCTGCCTCTATCAATGGAAGCTCTTCTGGTAACGCCCGATGCTTATTAATTCGTTTTTCAGTATGCTCTACCATCCATTCAATAGCGCTCATTCGTGCCTTTGACTTTGAATGCTCTGGATACGCGTTGAACCAATATACGACACACACATCAAGTATTGAGTTTAACCCTTCAACAAGGCCTCTTAAGCCGTCGTTATAGGTTGACGCAACGGTAAAGTAACAGCAACAACGTAGGTCTTTCGCTTGGGTACTCAAGATCTTTTTTGAGAGTGTTTGAACCGTTTTCCACGAGACTCTCCCTGTGACTTTATTCAGGTTGTTTATTTGACGTTTAATTTCGTCAAAATCCTCAGAACCATTAGGATTAGAGCCGCTTGGGTTATTTTCATCGATTGGTCTTCGAGCGAAGTCGGTAAAAAACATAAAGAAAGTTCCAACTGATCATATAGAAGTATTAAGTTATATAGGATTTCACTACTGTTATATTAAATTATAAGCAGTGCACATCTGCCGCAATTCTATAGACAAAATAAGCGGATTAGATAATAAAAATTCATTAAAAGAAATTAAATTACTTTTAGTGTGATCTTTGTTCATAATATTAATATCAATAGTTAAGTCTATTTATAAGAAGAAACTTATATATGAAGATGAGAACGTTGATTAAAAAGTAACTAAATTGTTATCGGAGATTACGGTTTGTTCAATTAGCAATCAAATTCTGTGACTTCTATTTAAATAGAAAGATTTACTGTCTCGTCACTTAATCTGTAGTCGGTTCTTTAGTTTTTGTTTGTAGGTAAAACAACCAACCTGATAGTTGAAATGTATTAAATTATAGGTGTTTTTTTAGGCTTATTGAAAAAGAGAATATAATTGATATCTTTCGCCTCTAAGTAGAATATCGGTTTTCCTAGAGGGACGAAATGCTAAAACCAAGTCAAATTGGGCTGATTTCAGCCATGTGTCTATTTTCTTCTGTTGCAATGGCAAAAGGGGAGCGATATGGACTCTCTACCAGTATGTTGACTATCGATAGCATTAAATACGATGAAGGTAAAAGTGGTGAGCAGGATACGCTTAGGTTCGGCTTGGTTCATACTCGTCCTATTGATGAAAACAATAACCGTTGGCGTTGGTGGTTAGGGCTAAACTATCTAGCAGAAGATATTGAAGCGCCAGCAAACGGCTTATATCAAGAAGCGACGAACTATGAACTTCGTGTTGTTCCTCAATATGCGTTGACTTCTTGGAGTGTTTTCACGCCATACGTTGGTGCGGGCTTGTCTGTCGGTTACTCGCAATATTCTAATCGCTGGCAAGTAGACCAAGAGGGCTATCGTTATGAGAGTGTTGAAGACATCGACCAGTTTGAGTTAGGTGCGGTTGTGACCCTTGGTACTGCTATAAAGTTAGGCAGTAATCCTGACGCCCATATACAAATTATCCCGCAGGCCTCTTATATCCTTCCGGTTGTAAATGATGGAATTGGTGGGCTTGAACTATCAGTTTCTTTGCTCTTTTGAGGTTCGTAAATGTACTCAAATCAGCTAGTTTTATTTATCTCAAAGTGTCCAGAGGAATACACCGGTGCAAAGCATATTGAAATGCCTGAAAGTGGTGGTTCGATAGGTCGTTCCCCAAGCTGTAGCGTGTCTTTAGCCGATCACAACCGCTTTATATCGGGCACTCATTGTTTGCTCAGCGTGTATGGAGATACCTACTATATAAGTGACGTATCAACTAACGGCACAATGGTAAATGGGAATAAAATACTAAAAAATCAACCCGTTGCGATAGTTGATGGTGACATCATTTCTTTAGGGCAATATGAGATTGGTGTTTCTCTTGAGCACGTTACCTCAACACTAGACATCGCCGCTGATATTGCTCCTGAGCGAGTATCTAGCGATCCTCTGGTTAGTCTAGGAGATGCGGTTGTCGAAGAGGAAGAAAAAGTCGGTGCCTTAGAAGATTTGTTTATGGAGACTAAACAGGATGACATTGATTGTCATGATCCTGTTGCTCACCTTAACTTTTCGATGCAGCGAGATGACGATTACTTAATTCGTGATAATGAGCGTACAGAATCTGAACAACCTAGAACCGTGGAAAGCACACGTCAGGTGGTCGATGACAGTTTCAGCATATATTCCGAATTCGATCAGCCAAGCCTAATCCCTGAAGACTGGATGGCTGCGGAAACCAAGAGTAACGCATCAGTCAATGATACATCAGCGCTAGAAAGCGGTAAGGCACATAGAGCCGATATTGCCTCAGCTGAGGTGATGCAACCAGGCACAGTAGCCCCAGATAGCACGATTCAAAGACAACATCGTACGCATAATGTTACTGAGATGGTCGTAGAGCAGGCTAATACAGGGTCAAAATGGGAAGAGATGACCCAATCTTTTACGCCTTCTCCTAACACTAATCAGCAACTTCAAATACCTACGGCAGAGCACGCGATAAACAGTACGACGAAAGCACAAGTCGATACTGATGCGGCCGTTTGCTCTCAAGATATAGCGCAAGCGTTTTTTGATGGTTTGGGTATTCGAAATCCAGAGTTGATGACAAACGAGGCGCAGTTATTCAAGCAAATGGGCACTTGCTTGCGTTTATGTATTGATAACCTACAGAAAGAGTTGCACGAAGTGGAATCGTTAAAAGATGAGCAGAGTGCGAGTGAGGCTAACTCGAACATCGCAGAGCTAATGCTCACTTTGAATAGTCAGCAATTACTGGCTCCAAATGAACTGGTTGAACAAATGCTCGATGAGCTGAACGATCACCAAGTTATGTTTAACAAAGCACTAAATGAGCTCATTTTAGAACAGTCAGAAACGAACGATCCCGTAGCATTTGCTAACAGGGTCACTAGCCAGTCTTTGTTCTCAACTAAGTCAAAGCTGTGGGCCGAATACCTAGATTTCTACACTAATAATCGTCGCCTGCTTAATGAAACATCCTTAAAAGGGCTGATTAAGAAAAACTATAACAAAGTGATTAAGGGAAACCATGCGTAGTATCGCCGTATTACTCGGATTTGCCATGTTGTCCGGTTGTTCCATGTGGGATCAATTTAAAGAGTCCACTGGTATCACACCAGAAACTTCGTCGATTGAATTGGTTATTGAGGCATCACCTGTACTCAATGTGAGAAATGGGGGCCAGTCATCTCCAGTTATTCTTCGTCTTCACGAATTAAGTTCGCCAGTATTGTTCCGAAGCTTAGATTTCTTTGCCTTGTTTGAGAGCGATAAAGCGTCGTTGGGTGATGAGTACATCAAACGTTACGAATATCAAATACAGCCAGGTGGAAAAGTTCATGAAATGCTAACGCTAGACCCTGACACTCGTGCCGTCGGTTTTTCAGTGGCTTTTCGTGATATTGATGGTTCGTCTTGGCGAAAAGTGGAAGTTATTGAAGAGAAGAGCGAGTACTACATCAAGCTCAAGTTAGAGGGCAGTGAGTTAATTTCTGATAACACTCGCGGCATTGAACAGGTTTACTTTTAAGGGATAGAAACATGTCTTTATACAATCCAGTTGTTTGGCAAGATGGAATGTTCATGAAGCCGCAGCATTTTCAACAACTCGATCGTTCGCAAAGTAAACTATCGAGCCTACTGAGTGCCAATGCATCGCCTTTGCATTGGGGAATTAAACGTTTAGAAATCAACTCTCAGTTACTAGCACTGGGTAAAATCGGTATTACTCGTGCTGAAGGTATTTTACAAGACCGGACACCATTTGAGCTTCCGTTGCTTGCTGAGCTGCCTGAAGTGAAAGATGTAGATCCTTCGATTGCCGATAAAGTCGTTTATTTGTGCTGTCCGTTACCATCGGAACGTTCTGAGTTATTTGGTACCAAAAAAGACGGTGCGCGCTATACGATGGAATCTCAAGAAGCGGTTGACGCTTGTTATGATTCGGAAGACATGGCAAATATCGTCGTCGGTAAGCTTAACTTTTGCTTAATGTACGATCATGAAGATAAGAGTGCTTACACGTCTATTCCGATCTTAAAGATCTCAGAAGTGAAGCCTGATGGCAGCGTGATCTTAGATGATAGTTTCATTCCTACCTGTATCGATATTCATGCGTCGACAGTACTGAGTAAATTTGCGACCGAGTTTGCTTCTATGTTGAAGCATCGCGCGGAATCGATAGTCCAGCGATTAGGGGTGGTGGATCAACAAGGCGTATCATCGGTTTCTGACTTTATGCTATTGCAAGCGCTCAACCGATACGAACCCTTATTTTGGCATTTCGCCAGCACAGAAGCTGTGCATCCTGAGTCTTTGTATCGAATTCTTCTTCAGGCAGAGGGTGAGCTTTCGACGCTGTGCTCAACGACACGCCGACCTATTGAGTTTACGAAGTACAATCATGGTGATCTTACTAGCTGTCTTTCTCGCGTCCTAGACAGTGCGAAAATGACATTGAGCGTGATGTCTGAGCAAAGAGCAATTCCACTGACCTTAAAAGATCAGAACTATGGCATCAGAACGGCAGCAATCCCTGACAATAAGATCATTGATACGACAACCTTTATCCTCGCAGTTAAAGCCGACGTGACCTTGGATGTTCTGCATACCCAGTTTGTCAGCCAAACGAAGATCGGTTCTATCGATAACATACGTGACTTGATTAACCTTCAACTGCCTGGGATTGAGATCAAACCAATGCCAGTTGTGCCACGCGCGCTGCCGTATCACGCTGGCTACACCTATTTCGAGCTCGATAAAACGGGCGAAGAGTGGATGGCATTGAAGAACACTGCTGCGATTGCGATTCACGTTGCGGGCGATTTCGCTAACTTATCATTGCAACTTTGGGCCGTTCGTCTATGAGTTACGCAGAAACCGACGTCACCGTAGTCTTATTCCAACCAGAGCCTGGCAAACCAATGGAGGTAATGCCAGCGCCTGACTTGTCGAGAAACATAGCAGTACAAGATCTATCTATCGATAACATGGGTATTAACCCGCTAGTGGACCAGTTCTCATGGTTGATCGCCAGTCTGTCTTGTATGTCTTCGATCCCTTGGCTTGATGACCCGATGCCATTTCGTGAACAAGTGGCACGTGAGATTCGAAAAGGTGAACGAAAACTTAATGAAATGGAGCTCGATCGTGCTTCGATTCTTGTTATTCGTTACTGCTTGTGTGCGGCGATTGATGAATCTGTTTGTCGGCAAGAATGGGGAGCAAATAGTCACTGGAGCCAGAACAGCTTACTGTCTGAATTCCATAACGAAACATCTGGTGGTGACAAGTTTTTCGTTATTCTCGACCGCTTAAAAGCCGACCCTCGCAAATACCGTCACGTTATAGAGTTTCTCTATTTATTGCTTCAACTTGGTTTCCAAGGCAAGTACGGCCGTGAAGAGCGTGGTAACGAAAAGTTAGCGGAAATTGGCAGCACCATTTATCGATTAGTGCGAGATGACCGCCTAGCAGAACAAGAAAAAGTTTCTTTAATCAACCTTAAAGCTAAATATCTAAAGAAGCCGTTAAAAAGGGTAATTTCACCCAAGCTGATCTTAAGTCTTAGTGCGATGACGTTTGCGCTTATGTATGCGGCAACCTACATCGTCATAGACTTAAAATTTCAGCAACTGCTTGAAATGTATAGATAACCAGAGATCTAAAATGAGATCTTCTGCCAGTTTTAGGGCTTGTTGTGAATATCACTGGTCTTTTAGTGAAATTCACTAGTTATTTAGAGAGATTGCAGTTTGCGATCTCTTTTATCATTCAATCAATAAAATTCAAATGGATTGGTTATGGGCGTAACAGTTGGTGCGAATGGACTTTCGATAGTTCATAAAGGCTCAGGTGGTGAAGCGAATGCAACGCTCCCAGATGTTTGTTTAACTAAGGTCGGCAAACCAGTCGTCCCTATCCCTTATGGCAACAATGCTAAATCAGCAGACCTTGCTGGTGGGACTACGACAGTCTCTATGGATGGCGGTAACAGTGTCGCTATCAAGGGCAGTACGTTCTCAAAAAGTACCGGCGATGCGGGCGGTGATAGAAAAGGCGTTGCCTCAGGCACGATAGAAGCCGAAGCAAAATTCATTTCAGCCTCACCAACGGTTAAATTTGAAGGTAAGGGCGTATGTCGTCTGTCCGATCAAATGACCATGAACAAAGCCAACACTATGTGTTTGGGTGGCGCACAAAACCCATCGGTTTCTGTGACTGAAGAGCAGGAAGGGACGTATACGCTGGATATAGAATGCAAATATCCAAATGGGCTCCCTTACTCTAATGCACAATTTTCTTTAGTCGAGCCTTCAGGTGCTGTCATTGGGAGTGGAGTGCTGGATTCTAGCGGAAAAGCATCTGTTAATGGTCTCGCTCTAAAAGAATGCAAGTTAGTGCTCAGCGAAACTCAAGACTCTTATACGCCGAACCAATCTTTAGCTGAAAATATTGTGACGGAAACTTACCCTGATCCGAATGATTTTTGTACGTTTGTCGCAGGTCGCCGCTCGCCATTTTGGGAAGATCGTGTTGGGGTTGCTAATGACTGGGGCATATTGATGTCCCCATCCTTCAGTGATGATGACTTTAAAGATATTGTGTTAGAGCAAAGCCGTATATCGTCTCCTTATGCGATTAGTCAAAATCACTCTAAAGATTTTTCTGATGCTTATGTTTCGGCACTTTATCACATCCAAACTGATACTACTGCGCTAGAGAAATATGAACCTTTAGTTGAACTGCTCTTGGAGCAAGTACACGAAAATGGCGATATATTGAGAGTCTTATATCAAGCTGATGTGTTTGAGCCTCCCTATGAATTATTAGCGAAGCTTCGCTTTTTAGGGACTGGGAATACTGTGAAGTATTTGCAGTTTGTTTTATGGACGTTGATAAATAATCAAATCTGTTCATACATCGATGAGCTAAACAGTGAAATCATCGGTCGTTTAGATTTCATACAAAGCCAAGCTTCTGCAAGATCGTTGAGTTCTGTTGAAGAGGGTATAAACGGTTATAAAAAAGCACTTAACCACTTCAAAAAAGCACTTCCTGACGTCATTAGCCAAATTTTCGAAACCAAAAATGACACCCTAATTTCTATATCGGCAATGGCCCTTGGGAGTACCGTTAACATAGCGAGCCAATCTAGCTTTGCTACTAATTTAGGTAGGGTTAATGCGGTGGTGTACACGAAGTCAAACAACTTGAACCGCCCATCATTTGTCACTTTTGACGATAACTTTTCTGACTAGGACATTTAAATCATGGATGCAGTTTTTCCGATAGCGCAACGAGAAGGTGACGCTTACTACACGCTCAGTGATTTTACGAAATTGTTTGATCAAGCTAAGAGCGGTCGTTATTTAATAGGACAAGGGTACGGTTGGCATAGTGGCATTCACTTAACATCAAAAATGTTACCGTGGGGGAAAGGGCTCAGACCTATTCAAGCGATGCTTGATGGAAAAATAGTGGCATTTCGCATAAATCCTGATTACCTAACATCAACGTACCAAGAGCAAGAGTTTAAGTATAGTAATAACTTTGTGCTTATCGAGCATGAGGCTGTAAACCCCGAAGATAATGAAGATGTATTTAAGTTCTATACACTTTATATGCACCTTGCGCCACCTTCAGATATTGGCGCCAATTCATCTATAACCACGCGTTACCGTTTACAAGAAGCGAGAAATGTACGCACTTTCAAACATAGTGATGTGCCTACTAATTCTGGTGAAAAAAAACAGTCGATGTCTAAAGGAACATTACTTGAATACCTGTATGCAGAAGAGAAGGAGACCCATCCATACCAGATCGACAAAAATACCTACAAAATGATAAAGTGTCGTGTGGTAGAGAATGGTAAATCGGCAAGTGGTAGCGAAAAAGCACTGTTAAACAAGATTGTTTGGTTTGCTTCGGGTCTCAATAGTGACTTTGACATTTTAGAAGATTCCTCTGCTGTCCTATCAGAACCAGTTTCAGAACCTAAATGGATGTCGGACAAGGCGGCAATGATTAGGGACGGTAGTGTGGTTTCTTTACTCCCACTCCTATTTAGAGAGGGGATAAAGGTTTCAGCTGGGGAAGATATCGGTTACATGGGACTGCATGAGTACAGTAACGATGCAATTGGAACTAAGAAAGAAGATAATCGTGTGCATATCGAGATGTTCTCTTTTGAGGAGCCGCCCGAATTTTTCAAAAAACAGATTTCTCCCAAAAATGCGGAAGAAAATCCACTTGTTGTTCTCGATGGGGCCGATAGTAGCGGTGCCGTTGATATGAGTAATTCGTTTATTCAGCAATTACTTGAATCTGTGACAGAAGATCAAGTAACGGACTTCTCCTCGTTCACTGCTCGCGATGCCAAAGTATACTTAGACGGTAAGCGTAAACACTTTGAGCGATTTATTGTGAAACATCCTACAGATTGGCATACAGAGTCGTCACAAAGTCTTTATGAATCAATCCATCAGACCGCAAAGGAAGCTCTAGATATTAAGTGCTCCGCTGGTTTTGTGACTATAGAGGACTACCGTAACTCCCCATGGCGCGATCAAGTGATGGATAGCTTTGATCTTTTCTCGCAATTCGAACTGGAAAGAGCAGATAAGTTCTCATGGATGCAAGATTTACAAGGTGATTTGCAACTAAGCGATGATAAGAGCCTTTGGCATTATTGGCCTTTTGTAGGAAATCACACCCAAAGTAAATGTTTCTGTAATCGTGATATTTCCAAGAGTTTTTTACTTGAAGTCTTAGGTGGAAAAGAAACTATTTTTGAGAACTCTCATTATGACAGTATGAGAAATGTTTCTTTAGATGAGTTATTAAATAGCTTGAATGACATGTTTAGGACGTATGAAATCGATGATTGTTTGAATAAAATCCACTTTCTGTCTCAAGCATTTCAAGAAAGTGATTTTTTCAAAACGACGGAAGAGTACTATTATAACGGGAAATATCCAGAGAAATGGAATAAGTACAGAGGTGGTGCATTCTATCATGGACGTGGTTTATTACAGATAACACATATAGAAAACTATGCTAAATACTTTGGTGTGAATACTAAAGATCTTACAAAAGAAATGATAGAAAGCGTTGCTAAAGATTTACACACGGCAGTAGATTCTTCAGGGTGGTTTTGGGTAAAAGGTAGTGCTTGGGGAGATATTCGTCCATTCGCTACCAAGAATGATCTATTTCGTGTAACGATCTCAGTAAATGGTGGTTACAATCATTTGTTAGAGAGAAAAAATAACTTATTAAAACTTTCAAAGTTGATTAATTGTAATTCAATATCCGATAACTATGACTTTAGTAAGTTTTATCTTAAGGATAGTTCAATGATCAATAAAAATTACTATAAAAGAAGTAAGAGTGTACATCACAAGCTGGAGTTAATGATAAATGAATAAAATGATTACATTTAGTTTAATCTTTTTATCAACATATTCTTTTGCGGAAAGCAGTATTACGCAAGAGCAAAAATTCACAGAGGCTGAGGGGCCTTTTTGTCAATATTCTCTAAAAGCAAATGGAACTTCATATGATTTTAGCTTTTTTGACTCATGTGGCACAAGCGATTTAATTAAATTGAATGAAGAGCTTTATTTGGTTGACTTGACTAATGGTAATATAAATAGCGAAGCATACTTTATTTTTGACACAGAAAAAAAAGAAGTTCCAAAAGAGATTGGTAGTTTGAACCTTAGTTATGACATTTACGATTATGGTTTTGATATTATCGATCATACATTATTGGACAGAGATAATAGTAAAATAATAAAAAACGCTAATAATAATTATACTGGCGTGTTGTCTTACATTTTCCAGAGAGATAATTTTAATATGAACATACCTAAAGATAGGATTTTGTATTGGAATAGAAATGGAGAAGAGAATTATTGTTCTTCTACAATAGTTTTTTCTGCTAATTATGACGAACATAGGCGAGATGTTTGCTGGAATAGTTTTTCATCAAGATATGAATATGTTGAGATTATTGAAGGTAGAGTAAGTTTAAGGATAAAGGGAGAGTTTGATGGAAGGCAGTTTAAGTTTGATAATAATGGTGAAGAACTGACGATTAATCCATATAATGGAAAGTATAGTACTAACAAAACCAACGAAAAATTCCCTGATGAAGACTATTTTAATATAAAGTGAATATATTGTTTTTATTTTTAATGTAGTTGAAATGCTTAAATTCAATGAAATTTATAAATCAATTGTGATGGTCGGGTTTTCATTTATTGTGTCGTTTTCAAATTTTGTAAGTGCAAGCTGCAACCAAAATTCTGTCATATTTACGTGTGATTTAGAAAATAAAGGTGGCAGTTTGAAAGCTTGCTTTAATCAAGCTGAGAATTCGATGTACTTCGTTGTTGACGAAAATGGGTTGAAAACAGTTTATGCCCCACGAAAGGGGAAGAGTTTAGATAACTATAAATGGATAGATATTTCTCTTGAAGAACCTGAATTCATTCCTTTGAAATTTGAAGTAAATGAAAACAAGAATGCGTACTTTTCATTGACTAGAGGTGGTGGACGGTTGAGTGTCGTTGCTAGCTTCGTTGACATGATTGAAGATGAAAATGCTGTTGAGTACTACTGTGAATTGGGAACTGAAACAGCTCTGGATCCCAACGTTAGATTAAAAATAAAACACGTAAAGCCTAATGAGTTTGAAGCTTGGGGTTAAATAGCAATAGATTCCGGTGAGAGGCTTTGTTGCGTAATTCAGACGAGAAACCAAACCTCCTAAAGTTGACCGACTTTTATACAATATACTGAGTTT
>NZ_JAWOVM010000015.1:0-79688 GCF_033339895.1 Vibrio sp. 1751 | reverse complement strand
ACGGATCGATTATCCAAAACGCTGAAAAATATCAGTGGTAAAGGTCGTCTGACCGAAGACAACATTAAAGAAACCCTGCGTGAAGTCCGAATGGCTCTACTTGAAGCTGACGTTGCGCTTCCGGTCGTTCGTGAATTTGTGAACCGCGTTAAAGAAAAAGCGGTAGGCGTAGAAGTTTCTAAATCTCTGACTCCAGGTCAGGAATTTATCAAGATCGTTCAAACAGAACTTGAAGCCGTAATGGGTGAGTCGAATGAGGCGCTAAACCTTGCTGCTCAACCACCTGCAGTGCTTCTTATGGCTGGTCTACAAGGTGCGGGTAAAACCACATCGGTAGGTAAGTTATCTAAGCTTCTAAAAGAACGTGACAAGAAGAAAGTCTTGGTTGTGTCTGCCGACGTTTACCGTCCTGCGGCAATCAAGCAGCTTGAAACACTGGCATCAGACATCGGTGTTGACTTCTTCCCATCATCACCAGACCAAAAGCCTATTGATATCGCCAATGCAGCGATTGACCATGCGAAGAAAAAATTCTACGACGTACTTATTGTCGATACCGCAGGTCGTTTGGCAATTGATGAAGAGATGATGGGGGAGATCAAAGATCTTCACGCAGCTATCAACCCAGTAGAAACGCTATTTGTTGTTGACGCCATGACGGGTCAAGACGCAGCAAATACAGCAAAAGCCTTTGGCGATGCGCTACCTCTTACCGGTGTAGTTCTAACTAAGGTTGATGGTGATGCTCGTGGTGGTGCGGCACTTTCAGTACGCCATGTCACGGGCAAGCCAATCAAATTCTTGGGTGTCGGTGAAAAAACTGACGCGCTAGAACCGTTCCACCCAGATCGTGTTGCTTCACGTATTCTTGGCATGGGTGACGTTTTGTCTTTGATTGAAGACCTACAACGCAACGTTGACCAAGAAAAGGCAGAAAAGTTAGCGAAGAAGTTCAAAGAGAAGAAAGGTTTTGACCTTGAAGATTTCCGTGAACAGCTAGGCCAGATGCAAAACATGGGCGGCATGATGGGGATGATGGATAAGCTTCCAGGAATGTCCCAGCTACCAGACAATGTAAAAGACAAAGTCGATGACAAGATGTTCAAACAGATGGAAGCGATCATCAGCTCCATGACAATGAAAGAACGTCAACGCCCAGAAATTATCAAGGGCTCGCGCAAGAAGCGTATCGCGGCTGGTTCTGGTGTGCAGGTTCAAGATGTAAACCGCTTACTAAAACAGTTCACCCAAATGCAGAAAATGATGAAAAAGATGCAAAAAGGTGGCATGAAAGGCATGATGCGCAACATGCAAGGCATGATGGGCGGCATGGGTGGTGGCGGTGGCTTCAACCCATTTGGTCGTTAATTAATCGATCACGCATAGATTCAGGGTGTTAGGTACGTCACAAACTTTAAATTCAATTTATGTTGGTGAAAAAGTAACTAAACTCCTTGCATTGCTCCGGGAGAAGAGTAAAATTCCGGAGCTTTATTTTGGCACGAGACCCCAAACTGTTTAATTTCTTGAATGGTTTTTGGGGTTAATTTTATTTTTGAGAAAGCAAAGAGGACGACATGGTAACCATTCGTTTGGCACGTCACGGCGCTAAAAAGCGTCCATTTTATCAAATCGTAGTAGCGGACAGCCGCAACGCTGCAACTGGCCGTTTCATCGAGAAAGTTGGTTTCTTCAACCCAACTGCTAAAGGTCAAGAAGAAGGTCTACGTCTAGACCTAGACCGCGTTAACCACTGGGTTGGTCAAGGCGCGTCAGTATCTGACCGTGTTGCTAAGCTAGTTAAAGACGCTCAAAAAGCGGCTTAATTTTTTACTTGAAAAGTAGAAACTAGTTTATGTCGATGAAAGGTAAAGAAACAATGAGCAACGAAAAGATTGTTGTAGGCAAGTTTGGTGCTACTTACGGCATTCGTGGTTGGCTTAAGGTTTTTTCCTACACAGACAATGCTGAAAGCATTTTCGATTACAGCCCTTGGTACATTAACCAAAAGGGCAAGTGGGTTGAGTACAAAGTAGAAAGCTGGAAGCGCCATAACAAAGGTATGGTGGCTAAGCTGGAAGGCATGGATGTTCGTGAAGACGCGCATCTAATGACGAACTTTGAAATTGCTATTGACCCTGCGGTACTTCCTGAATTGTCAGAAGATGAGTTCTACTGGCGCGAATTGTTTGGGATGCAAGTTGTAACTACTAAAGGTTACGATCTAGGTGTCGTTACTGACATGCTAGAAACTGGCTCAAACGATGTTCTGGTTGTTAAAGCAAATCTTAAAGATGCTTTCGGGCAGAAGGAACGATTAATCCCGTTCCTTGAAGAGCAAGTGATCATTAATGTTGATCGCGAAGCTCAACGGATCGAAGTTGACTGGGATCCTGGATTCTAATCTCCAAAATTACAGAGCGAGATAAACATGTGGGTTGGCGTTATTAGCCTTTTTCCAGAAATGTTCCGTTCTGTTACTGATTTTGGAGTAACAGGTCAAGCGGTTAAAAAAGGTCTTTTGTCGATTGAGACTTGGAATCCTAGAGATTTCACTCACGACAAACATCGCACAGTCGATGACCGACCTTACGGTGGTGGCCCTGGTATGTTAATGATGGTTCAGCCTTTGCGCGATGCCATTCATACCGCGAAAGCAGCCTCACCGGGCAAGACGAAAGTCATCTACCTTTCTCCTCAAGGTCGCAAGCTCGACCAGAAAGGAGTGGAAGAACTGGCAACGAATGAGAACTTGCTTCTGATTTGTGGTCGTTATGAAGGGGTAGATGAGCGCATCATTCAATCTGAAGTCGACGAAGAATGGTCGATTGGTGATTTTGTGATGACGGGTGGTGAGATACCAGCCATGACGTTAATCGACTCTGTCTCTCGGTTTGTTCCGGGTGTACTAGGGGATTTCGCGTCAGCAGAAGAAGACTCTTTTGCAAATGGCTTGTTAGATTGCCCTCACTATACGCGTCCAGAAGTATTGGATGACAAAGAGGTACCAGCTGTACTGATGTCAGGCAATCACAAGGACATTCGTCAATGGCGACTCAAGCAGTCGTTGGGCCGTACTTGGCTAAGAAGACCAGAGCTCCTGGAAAACCTAGCTCTGACTGACGAACAGGAACAATTACTTGCTGAGTTTGTTAATGAGCATAAAGCCATTAAAGAACATAACGCAAAGTAACCTAATTTATTTAGTATCAGTTTATTCTAGGAATTTAAAAAATGAGTAACATCATCAAAGCTCTTGAAGAAGAGCAAATGAAATCAGACCTACCTAAATTTGCACCAGGTGACACTGTTGTAGTTCAAGTTAAGGTAAAAGAAGGTGACCGTGAGCGTCTACAGGCTTTCGAAGGCGTTGTAATCGCAATCCGTAACCGTGGTCTACACTCTGCTTTCACTGTACGTAAGATCTCTAACGGTGAAGGTGTTGAGCGTACGTTCCAAACACACTCTCCAATCGTTGATAGCATCGAAGTTAAACGCCGTGGTGCAGTACGTCGTGCCAAGTTGTACTACCTACGTGAGCGTTCTGGTAAGTCTGCTCGTATCAAAGAGAAACTTGCTAAGAAGTAATGCTATAACTAGCGTTCTCATCTTAAACGGAGTCTTTTTAGGGCTCCGTTTTTTTATTTGTGTAATTAGCTTGCTCGTTTCTTTTCGCCCGACCTGCACTGTCGATGCTCATGCACTGACGTACACTCCACGCCTCTGTCTTGTTGTGAATAGATTCCTGATGTCGCTATGGCTCCTCGGAATGACAGGAAATGATGGTCAAAGATTACAGAGTACCGTGGTTAAAATTCGTCATTCTGGACAGCGACGACGGAGCGTGATTCAGGTTCCCCAAGAAGGAACCTAGGGTATTCCTTTACCCTAGGTCTCAATTTAATACTGGTCTTCAGACCAGCCATCACTATCGGACATATCGGGTGCGCCTGGGATGGTGTTTTCTTCATCTGCCCATTCACCAAAATCAATCATTTGGCATTGTTTACTGCAGAAAGGGCGATGAGGACTTTGTTCTCCCCATTCTACGTCGGCGCCACATTGTGGACATTGAACGATGGTAACTTTAGACATAGTTGAGCGTCCCATTACTAATTGGTGTTAAAGGGTAGTATACCTAAACGAATTAAAGATGGCTTATTCAACGCGCTATTGCTGCTACGAAATTTTATCAAATATAAGCGCAATAAAGCGTTGAATTTTAGATTATGGAGGCGAGGCTAAGTGTCGTCTTAGCTGCACACAGCAAGTTCAAATTCAATATCTTGTGTGCACGCTTGACCGTTTTCAAACGACATGAACTTGATCGCAAAGCGGTTTTTATGGCCTGAAATCATAGGATACACGCCATATTCCATTGGGATGTGAAGTCTTAGAATGTTGGCTTCATCAGCGTCACTTTGGAAGAAACCTGCACGACCGATTTGAGCTTTGAAATGTCCGGTCTCTCTAGTGAGCTTTAACCATAACGAAAGCGCATCAGATAAGGGCTTTAAGCTTGCTTGCCACTGTTGTGCATCACGCTTTTTACGTTCAATAGGTAGATGAAGCCAGTAGTGTAATGCTGGCAGATCAAAACAGCATGAACCACCCGGTAGATTAAAGCGTTGACGGATAGAGCTTAGGAAGCGATCTTCTTTTAGTGCTTGACCAAAACGTTCTGCACCCATCAGTTGGCTATGAACGACATCTATCTCTTGTAGTAGGGTATTTAATGCGTCTTGATCGACGCCATCAACATTTAGCCAATGGCGGTACGACAGCCGTTGCTTCTCAAGATCTTTAGCCAGTTCACTTTTCAACTGGATCTGTTCGAAGATCTCAACCATATCGAATAACGCACGGAAAAACAGTTGATACTGATGATTTTCGCTAAACCCAGAGGCCAAGTGAGCCTGACGCAGCAGAGACTCCACTCTTAGATAAATACGAGTTTTCTCATTTAACGGATGTTCAAATTTGTGCGTGGTCATCGACATAAGCCTTTGTGAGTTTCGTTCCTATTTTCGCAGATTTTTCTTACACATGGCTAGGTACTTTTCGTGCAAATCTGTGATTTGAAGCAAAAGATCAGGGTCACTTGGATTATTCTTAACCACATCGTCTGCAAGCGCGAGCCTTTGCTCTCTTGATGCTTGAGAGGCAAGGATGGCGCGAACTTGATCTTCACTCACATTGTCTCGTTTCATCGTGCGAGATATCTGTGTATTCGGTTCTACATCGACGACAAGAACGCGATCACACAAACTATCTAGCTTGTTTTCTACGAGCAACGGCACCACAAGTAACGCATACTCTGAAGTGACTTGCTGCAAATCTTCGATCATCTTTTCACGAATTATCGGGTGCAACAGTGCGTTGAGCCATGCTTTTTCATCTGAATTCGAAAAGATTTTTTCTCTCAGCTTTGCGCGATCTAAAGTTTGGTCTTCACGAACGATATCGTGACCAAAGTGTTCAATAATCGCGTTTAGGCCGGGAGTACCTGGTTCGACAACTTCTCTTGCTACAATGTCGGCATCGACGATATCGATTTTAAATTGTTGTTTGAACAGATTCGCGACGGTTGTTTTTCCACTAGCGATACCGCCTGTTAAACCAATAACCAAAGCCATTTACACTCCTAGAACTGAAGTAAAGTACCAGTTTAAAATCTGGTCGCCCCAAATTAAGCTTATCCAACCAGCAATTGCTAAGTAAGGACCGAAAGGGAAAGCTTTTTCAATTCCCTGCTTTTGCAAGCGTAGTTGAATGATGCCAAATACGATGCCAACCACAGAAGAAAGTAGAATGATCATCGGCAGTGACTGCCAACCTAGCCAAGCTCCTAGTGCCGCCAGTAGTTTAAAATCACCATACCCCATTCCTTCTTTACCAGTAAGTAGCTTAAAGCCCCAGTAAACGGACCAGAGACATAGGTAACCAGCAATAGCACCAATGACAGAATCTTGTAGAGTAACAGGACTTATTTCGACTAATGCTAAGGCAATGCCAGCCCAAGTTAATGGTAATGTTAATTGGTCAGGTAACAACATAGTATCGAGATCGATAAATGTTGCGGCGATTAAGATAAAAGTAAAAAAGAGTAGGGCAACGGTAAAGTAACTAAAACCAAAGTAATAAGCGATAAAGCCTGAACAGAACGCGGTGAGCAGTTCAATCAGTGGATAGCGTGCACTAATGGTTGCCTGACAGTTGTGACATTTGCCTTTTAAAAGCAGCCAGCTAATCACAGGAATGTTGTCGCGAATACGTATCGGTGTTGCGCATTTCTGGCAGGAGGAGCGTGGAACGCTCAAGGTCAGCACTTCTTTAGGAGGTTCTATTTTGTATTCAGGAAATGACTCGGCACATTCGCGTCGCCATTCTAGTTCCATGATTTTAGGTAGTCGATAAATAACCACATTGAGGAAGCTACCCACGATCAGACCGAAGATGGTGGCAAACACAACGAATAGCCAAGGGTAGTACTGGAATACTTCCATATTTGTCTCTTGAGCGATGAGTGAAATCAGCAAGATGCTGTTTTAAAGGAGTTAACAGCTCATTCTAGCCCAATACACTCATTAAGTTAAAGATTGGCAAGTACATTGCTGTCACTAATCCGCCAACAACGATACCTAAAAAAACGATAATTAGTGGCTCTAGAATTTTACTAAGGTTGTCGACGGTGTTATCGACTTCAAACTCGTAGATCGTTGCAACTTTATTGAGCATGTCGTCAAGTCGACCAGACTCTTCACCGATCATGACCATTTGTAACACTAATTCAGGGAACACATTACAGTTACGCATGGCAACATACATTGGCATACCTGCGGCGGTATCACGGTAAACTTCTTCTATGGCGAGTTGATAGTGCAAGTTTCCTGAGGTTTTTGATGTGGTTTTTAAACTGGTTAGAATTGGAATACCCGCTGTAAAGCTTGTGGCGAGTGTTCGACTAAATTTGGCGATAGCGGCTTTTGATAATACGGGCCCGAGGACAGGAAATTTAAGCACAGAGCGATTGAGCATTAAGCGAAAAGAATCTGAACGCTTAGAGAGGATTCTCGCTGAGATGAATAGACTGATAGAGCCTAGTGCTATAAATGGGCTCCAGTTTTGTGTCCAGGCGGAAAGATCTAACACTTGCCTGGTAAACCACGGTAAGTCAGCACCAAAACCAACAAACATTTTTTCAAACTCGGGAATGACTTTGGTGAGCATGATAAACGACACTCCTAACGCTACTAGCACTACCATGGCTGGGTAAATCAGTGCTTTGATCACTTTCGCACGAAGCTGCTCATTTTTTTCTCGGTAGGTGGCTAAGCGCTCGAATACTTCTGCTAAGTTACCGGATTGCTCACCTGTGGCGATAAGATCGGTATAGAGTGGGTCAAAGTGTTCACTTGCAGTGCGCATGGCTTTTGACATGGGCGTCCCCGCTTCAACGGCGCGTGTCACGCTCATCAAAATGGATTTCATCTCTGCTTTTTTATGATTTTCTGAGACCAATTTTAAAGCCTGAACTAAGGGTACACCGGTTATCAACATCGTCGAAATCTGACGGGTAAACACCGTGATGTCTCTGCCTTTCACGCGATGGCTGAGTTTAGTGAGAAACGAGATACTGCTTTTCTTTAACTTCTTGATCTTGATGTGCTGTGCGTCTAGACGCTCGCGTACTTCAATTTCCGTCATCGCGAGGGTTTGTCCAGATGTCTTTTTGCCTGAACTGTTGATGCCTTTCCAGCGGAAGTTTTTAAGTTGTGGTGTAGTGCTTTTCATAGAGGTGACTGCTGATTAAAGGATTAAAAATAAAGTACGCGCTGTAGTTCACTAAAACTTGTGATCCCTTGTTTGAGTTTTTCTATGCCCGACATTTGTAACGTGCTCATACCATTTGCGATGGCGAGTTTTTCTAGTTCATGTACCGAGGCGCCTTTAATAAGCGCTTCGGAAAGAAATTCATCAAAGCGCATCACTTCATAAATCCCCGTTCGGCCGGAATAACCATGGGTACACTCATTACATCCATCGGGATTGGCTTTAAAAATGTTGTCGCTTGCTTGAATTCCAAGGTGTTGTAGCTGAACGGTAAGCTCTTGTGATTGTTTACAGTGCGAGCACAGTTTACGGGCCAAGCGCTGGGCAATAATCAAACTAAGAGATGAGGCCAAGTTAAAGCTTTCTACGCCCATGTTTGATAAACGAATAACCGTTTCAGCCGCAGAATTGGTATGCAAGGTTGAAAGTACTAAGTGACCGGTTTGCGATGCTTTTATAGCGATTTCGGCGGTGTCTAAGTCACGAATCTCACCGACCATTACCACATCCGGGTCTTGACGTAAGAAAGAGCGCAGGGCTTCGGCAAAACCAAAACCAATCTTAGGCTGAACTTGAACTTGGTTAATGCCCGATAAGTTAATTTCTACTGGGTCTTCTGCCGTGGAAATGTTGATTTCTGGCTTATTGAGGATACTTAGCCCAGTGTATAGAGAAACGGTTTTACCGCTCCCTGTTGGGCCTGTCATCAGAATCATGCCTTGTGGGCGACGCAGCGCATCCAAGTACAATTGTTTTTGTTGTTCGCTATAACCAAGCTTGTCGATATCCAATGACGCAGAGCTGCTGTCGAGCAGTCGTAGTACAATTTTCTCTCCGAATAGAGTCGGTAGCGTAGATACACGCATATCAATTGCGGTGTCTTGATTCAACTTGAGCTTAATACGCCCATCTTGTGGTAAACGTCGCTCTGCAATATCAAGTTTAGAGAGGATTTTGATACGAGCGGATAAGCGGCGACTTAAGTGGCTTGGTGGCTGCTGTGTTTCAATTAAGATGCCATCACAGCGTAGGCGCACACGGTACATCTTTTCATAAGGCTCAAAGTGGATATCGGATGCGCCTTTGCGCACAGCGTCCAACAGAATTTGGTTGATGTAACGGCTAACAGGAGACTCATCTTGGCTCAAGTCTTCAATGTTGTCGATTTCATCTGCGCCCACATCAACCAGATTGGCTAACTCTTCTTGGTTGATCTCTTTTAACCCGGACTTCTCATGACTCAATGAACGACCATATAAGCGTCGAATTGCCGCGGTCAGTTCGCGAAAATCAGCCAGAACAAGTTCGACTTGCAAGCCTGTTGCAAAACGAAAGTCGTCTTCGGCTTGAAGATTGGTTGGATCGGCAACCGCGAGAATCAAAGTTGATGAGGTGCGATTAAGCGGCAGAGCGTTGTGCCGAGTGATCAAATCTCGCAAACCTAGTGTTTGGCATAACGAAGCGTATTCGTATTGATTGAGAGAAGCGCAAGAAAGCCCGAAAACAGAGCTTAGGTGCTCCGTTAATTCATGAGATTGAAAAAAGCCAGAATTGAGCAAAGCCTCCGGCATTGATTTACCAGAAGCTTTAGCTTGCTCAAGTAACAGTTCTTCTTGGGAAAAAGTCAGTATCCCTGCTTGGCGAAGAACTGTTGAGAGGTTGGTTAGCATTAGTTACCAGAACAATCTATGCTACGTCCAGCGGTTGTACAGCCAGTACCTGTTAGGTCCCATTGTACAACACCATTACCAATCTGAGGGGTCAATGTTAAAGTCAGGTTAGCACCTTGATCATCAACACCGGTAGTGGTCATGGTGATAATGCCATTTGTAACCGCTAACTCGTCCACATAAGCAATGGTCGCACCAGCGTTATTTGCTGCAATTGCTGCTGGGATGTCATTGGCGGCGTTGTTGCAACCGTTAAGCTGGCCACGCTCTTGAGCACACATGGCAATGGCTGTTTTAAAGCCACTGATCCCTGCTGCTGCACCCGCAACACGAGTTCGTTGTGTGTAGTCTGAGTAGGCAGGCACGGCAAATGCAGCCAAAATACCGATAATCGCCACCACAATCATCAATTCAATCAGAGTAAAACCCTGTTGTTTTTTATGTTTACTGTTTTTCATTTTTAACCCTTTCTTAAAAATTAATAATGCTCTTGCATTAGCGAAAGATTATGGAGAGTTAAGGTGGGTTGAAAATGGGGAAGAGATGGGCTCTCGAGTGAGATAAAACTCTTTGGTAAAAAGTTGCATATCGCATGCAGAGTTTTGCGAGTAGTACTATTTTTTTAGTGGATAAAAAGAAAGGGCCAATTGGCCCTTTTAAATGATGAGTTACTCACAACTCACTGAGTTAGTTGAAGTAATTTAGATTTGTTGCTTTTATTATTTGAAGCGCATCGAAAGATCCATCGCTTTTAAATGCTTAGTCAACGCGCCTACCGAAATGTAATCGACACCGGTTTCTGCGTATTCTGCGATGGTCTCTAGCGTAATGTTGCCGGAGTTTTCTAAAGCGGCACGACCTGCGTTAATCGCTACGGCTTCACGCATCATTTCTTTTGTGAAGTTATCGAGCATGATGATGTCGGCACCAGCCTCTATCGCTTGTTTCAACTCTTCTAAGCTTTCCGTTTCGACTTCTACCGGTTTGCCTGGGTTGAGCTCTTTCGCTTTTTGGATAGCTTGAGTGATGCCACCACAAGCAATAATGTGATTTTCTTTAATAAGGTAAGCGTCGAACACACCGATGCGATGGTTAAAGCCACCACCGCAGGTCACGGCGTATTTTAGTGCGCTACGCAGACCAGGAATGGTTTTGCGTGTGTCTAGTAGACGGCACTCAGTATGCGCGATTTTTTCAGCGTACTCTGCGGTAACTGTTGCGCAGCCAGACAGCGTTTGGATGAAATTCATTGCGTTACGCTCACCAGTCAACAGGTCACGAGCAGGGCCTGTCAGCGTGCAAAGGGTTTGGTTAGGTTTGACCTTATCGCCGTCCTTTACGTGCCATTCAATGCTGACCTTGCCACCGAGCTGTTTAAAAACTTCATCAGCCCATGCTTGACCACAGAACACACCATGCTCACGAGTAATAATCGTTGCGGTATTAACCGCATCGGCAGGGATCAAAGATGCAGTAATGTCATTATCTGCGTCGACACTGCCACCTAGATCTTCTTTTAAGGTATCAGCGACAGAGCGAGTGATCTCTAAAGGGAGTTGTTGTTTAAGGTATTCTAGGCGTTCTTGAATGTTGTGTGTGTTCTTCATCGCAAATCTTGTCTTGAAAGGGAGATGGCAACGAATGATACTCTCCGGTGTCAATAATTTCAGCAGTTAATTTGCAAAGTAGAGAGGTTGATATGCGCCCAATTATCGAGAATGGCTGGCTGACACAAGCAAAGCATGTTCCGTCACCATTTTTTGATGCCCGCTCTGATGTAAACGACATCTCTCTGCTGGTGGTACACAATATCAGTTTGCCTCCTGGGCAGTTTGGTGGACCATATATAGAGGACTTCTTCACTGGCAAGCTAGACCCAAATGAACATCCATTTTTTGAAGTTATTCACAAAATGGGCGTTTCTGCACATTGCTTGATTAAAAGAAACGGCGAGGTTGTTCAATTTGTTTCTTTTCTCGATAGAGCATGGCATGCCGGTCAATCCAGTTTCGCGGGCAGGGAGCGTTGTAATGACTATTCCATTGGTATCGAGCTTGAAGGGACAGAATTTACTGCCTACACAGAAGCGCAATATCAATCACTTGCAGAGATCACTGAGGTGATTATGCAGTCTTATCCTCAAATCACCCCGCCACGAATTACCGGTCATCAATATATTGCGCCCTTGAGAAAAAGCGATCCTGGTCTAAGCTTTGATTGGGTGAAATATAGACTGCTTATACAGCGTTGATTTGTAGCGAAAGTGTAAATTCAAAAAAGCGAAATAAATAAGGCATACGATCAGGTATGCCTTTTTTTGATACCAGAAATATTAATGATTGTTAAAAGTTAACTACATTTTTACGCTCGTACATGCCGTTTTGGTGAATAAATAGACTGATAATTTTGTCATTTTCTGTATTTCTTTTCCAAAACTGCTAGCACGTCGACTTCCCATTTGTATGCTTTATGTAATTGGTCATACCAATTCTATTGCTGTTTTAACAGTCGATTGTTATCAGAGTGTTGGAAGTAAGCTCGTTCTATGATTTAGGTCAATTTTCGGCTGGACAGTGGCGTTTTAATTATGTTAATTTCTGCACCAACTTAAAATTGGTATTACCAATTACCTGCAAGAGTAGAAGAACAATAAATTATGGCTTATCAAAGGATTCGTCAGCCAAAACTCTCTGATGTTATAGAACAAGAGTTAGAAAGGTTGATAGTGGAAGGAACATTGTCTCCGGGGCAACAACTGCCTCCAGAGCGTGAACTGGCAAAACAGTTCGATGTGTCTCGTCCTTCAGTCCGAGAAGCCATTCAACGCTTGGAAGCGAAGCGTTTGTTGACTCGTCGCCAAGGTGGCGGAACATTCGTAAGTGAGAATATCTGGAAGAGCTTTTCAGATCCCTTGTTGAATTTGTTGTCTAGTCATTCTGAAACCCAGCTTGATGTGCTTGAGTCTCGTCATGCAATGGAAGGAATTTCAGCTTACTTTGCAGCTTTACGTGGTACCGAAGAAGATTTTGCGCGTATTCAAGGTTGCCTTGAACGCATTAGCCAAGAGCAAGCAAACAACGATATCGAAGCTGAATCTGCGGAAGTGATGCAATTTTTGATCGCTTTGACAGAAGCCGCGCACAACGTGGTTTTGTTGCACATTGTTCGAAGCTTAGCACCTTTGCTTGAGCAAAATATTCTACAAAATTTTAAATTACTACGTCGCCGCCCAGAAGCGGTCGAGAAAGTCAGTAAACACCGAGCCAATATCGTGGATGCGATTGTTTCTGGTCAGCCTGAAAAGGCGCGAGAAATGTCCCACTCGCACTTGGCTTACATCGAAGAAACATTGTTGGATTTGACTCGAGAAGAGTCTCGACGAGAGCGTTCTCTACGTCGAATTCAGCAGGGTAATGACTCGTAAGAGCGTTACTTAAATAAGTAGATCCAACCAACAGAAGGATAGATCGCCATGTCTGATATGAAGCATGACGTAGATGCACTGGAAACTCAAGAATGGCTACAAGCGCTTGAGTCAGTTGTACGTGAAGAAGGTCTAGAGCGTGCTCAATTCCTATTAGAGCAAGTTCTAGATAAAGCACGTCTAGACGGTGTTGATATGCCAACAGGTATCACAACTAACTACATCAACACGATTCCTGCAGACCAAGAACCAGCATACCCAGGTGACACAACACTTGAGCGTCGTATTCGCTCAATTATTCGTTGGAACGCTATCATGATCGTTCTACGTGCATCTAAGAAAGACCTAGAGCTAGGCGGCCACATGGCGTCTTTCCAGTCTTCTGCTGCGTTCTACGAGACATGTTTCAACCACTTCTTCCGTGCACCAAACGAGAAGGATGGTGGCGACCTAGTTTACTACCAAGGTCACATTTCACCAGGTATCTACTCACGTGCATTCGTTGAAGGTCGTCTAACTGAAGAGCAGCTAGACAACTTCCGTCAAGAAGTAGACGGCAAAGGTATTCCTTCATACCCGCACCCTAAACTGATGCCTGAATTCTGGCAGTTCCCGACAGTATCGATGGGCCTAGGTCCAATCGCTTCTATCTACCAAGCTCGTTTCCTTAAGTACCTAGAAGGCCGTGGTCTTAAAGATACTTCAGAACAGCGCGTTTACGCGTTCCTAGGTGACGGTGAGATGGATGAGCCAGAATCACGTGGTGCTATCTCTTTCGCTGCGCGTGAGAAACTAGACAACCTATGTTTCCTAATCAACTGTAACCTACAGCGTCTAGATGGCCCTGTAATGGGTAACGGTAAGATCATTCAAGAACTTGAAGGTCTGTTCAAAGGTGCTGGTTGGAACGTAGTGAAGGTAATCTGGGGTAACAACTGGGATTCACTACTAGCTAAAGATACGACTGGTAAGCTTCTACAGCTTATGAATGAAACGATCGACGGCGACTACCAAACATTCAAATCAAAAGATGGCGCGTACGTACGTGAGCACTTCTTTGGTAAGTACCCAGAGACAGCTGCACTTGTTGCTGACATGACTGATGACGAAATCTTCGCACTTAAGCGTGGTGGTCACGAGTCTTCTAAGCTATACGCGGCATACAAAAACGCGGCAGAAACTAAAGGTCGTCCAACAGTAATCCTAGCTAAGACTGTTAAAGGTTACGGCATGGGTGAAGCGGCTGAAGGTAAGAACATCGCGCACCAAGTTAAGAAGATGGACATGACTCACGTACTACACCTACGTGACCGTCTAGGTCTTCAAGACATCCTAACTGACGAAGCAGTGAAAGAACTTCCGTACCTGAAACTTGAAGAAGGTTCAAAAGAGTACGAATACCTACACGCTCGTCGTAAAGCGCTACACGGCTACACGCCACAGCGTCTACCAAAATTCACTCAAGAATTCATCGTTCCTGAGCTAGAAGAATTCAAGCCACTACTAGAAGAACAGAAGCGTGATATCTCTTCTACTATGGCATTCGTACGTGCGCTAAACGTTCTACTTAAGAACAAGAACATTGGTAAGAACATCGTTCCTATCATTGCTGACGAAGCACGTACATTCGGTATGGAAGGTCTGTTCCGTCAAATCGGTATCTACAACCCGCACGGCCAAACTTACACACCAGAAGACCGTGGCGTTGTTTCTTACTACAAAGAAGCGACTTCAGGTCAGGTTCTACAAGAAGGTATCAACGAGCTAGGTGCTATGTCTTCATGGGTTGCTGCTGCGACTTCATACTCGACAAACGACCTACCAATGATCCCGTTCTACATCTACTACTCAATGTTCGGCTTCCAACGTGTTGGCGACATGGCGTGGATGGCTGGTGACCAACAAGCACGTGGTTTCCTACTAGGTGCAACTGCGGGTCGTACAACGTTGAACGGTGAAGGTCTACAGCACGAAGACGGCCACTCGCACATTTTGGCGGGTACGGTTCCTAACTGTATTTCTTACGACCCAACATTCGCGTACGAAGTAGCAGTAATCATGCAAGACGGTATCCGTCGCATGTACGGTCCAGAACAAGAAAACGTGTTCTACTACCTAACGCTAATGAACGAAAACTACGCAATGCCAGCAATGCCAGAAGGCGCTGAAGAAGGCATCCGTAAAGGTATCTACAAGCTAGAAACTTACACGGGCGACAAAGCGAAAGTTCAGCTAATGAGCTCTGGTACTATCATGAATGAAGTACGTAAAGCAGCTCAAATCCTAAGCGAAGATTACGGTGTTGCTTCTGATGTTTACTCTGTAACGTCATTCAACGAACTAACTCGCGATGGCCAAGATGCAGAGCGTTTCAACATGCTTCACCCAGAAGCGGAAGCGAAAGTACCTTACATCCAAACAGTAATGGGTACTGAACCTGCTATCGCAGCAACTGACTACATGAAGAACTACGCAGAGCAGGTTCGTGCATACATTCCTGCTGAGTCTTTCAAAGTTCTTGGTACTGATGGCTTCGGTCGTTCAGACAGCCGTGAAAACCTACGTCGTCACTTCGAAGTGAACGCAGGTTACGTAGTAGTAGCAGCGCTAACTGAACTAGCGAAACGTGGCGAAGTTGAGAAATCTGTAGTTGCAGAAGCAATTAAGAAATTCGACATCGACACAGAGAAAACAAACCCGCTATACGCTTAATTAAGAAGGTAGATAAGAAATGGCAATCGAAATTAATGTACCAGACATCGGTGCGGATGAGGTTGAAGTTACTGAGATTCTTGTAAGCGTTGGCGACAAGGTTGAAGAAGAGCAGTCTCTGATCACAGTTGAAGGCGATAAAGCTTCTATGGAAGTTCCTGCTTCTCAAGCGGGTATCGTTAAAGAAATCAAAGTTGCAGAAGGCGACAAGGTTTCTACTGGTTCTCTAATCATGATTTTCGAAGCCGAGGGTGCAGCTGACGCTGCACCTGCTCCTGCGGCAGAAGCAGCTCCAGCAGCAGCTCCAGCTCCAGCAGCAGCGGCAGAACTAAAAGAAGTTCACGTACCAGACATCGGTGGTGATGAAGTAGAAGTTACTGAAATCATGGTTGCCGTTGGCGACAGCATCGAAGAAGAGCAATCTCTTCTAACTGTTGAAGGCGACAAAGCTTCTATGGAAGTTCCAGCGCCATTCGCAGGTACTCTAAAAGAGATCAAAGTTGCAACAGGCGATAAAGTATCGACTGGCTCACTTATCATGGTATTCGAAACAGCAGGTTCAGGCGCTCCAGCAGCACCAGCGGCAGCTGAAGCTCCTGCGGCAGCAGCTCCAGCAGCGTCTGCGGCAAAAGAAGTGAACGTTCCAGATATCGGCGGCGACGAAGTTGAAGTTACTGAGATCATGGTTGCGGTTGGCGACACAGTGGAAGAAGAGCAATCTCTAATCACTGTTGAAGGTGACAAAGCTTCTATGGAAGTTCCTGCACCATTCGCTGGCACAGTTAAAGAAATCAAGATTGCAGCTGGCGACAAAGTGTCTACTGGCTCACTAATCATGGTATTCGAAGTGGCGGGTGCAGCACCTGCTCCTGCAGCAGCTCCAGCTCCAGCTCAAGCGGCAGCACCTGCAGCTCCGGCTCCTAAAGCAGAAGCTCCAGCGGCAGCAGCTCCAGCAGCGACTGGCGATTTCAAAGAAAACGATGAGTACGCTCACGCGTCTCCAGTTGTTCGTCGTCTAGCGCGTGAATTTGGCGTTAATCTTTCTAAGGTTAAAGGTTCTGGTCGTAAGAGCCGTATCCTAAAAGAAGACGTTCAAGCTTACGTGAAAGATGCACTTAAGCGTCTTGAGTCTGGCGCAGGTGCAGCAGCATCTGGCAAAGGCGACGGCGCGGCTCTTGGTCTACTACCATGGCCAAAAGTGGACTTCAGCAAGTTTGGTGAGACAGAAGTTCAACCGCTATCTCGCATTAAGAAGATCTCTGGCGCAAACCTACACCGTAACTGGGTAATGATCCCGCACGTTACACAGTGGGATAACGCAGACATCACGGCTCTTGAAGCATTCCGTAAAGAGCAAAACGCGATTGAAGCGAAGAAAGACACTGGCATGAAGATCACACCACTTGTGTTCATCATGAAAGCGGTAGCTAAAGCGCTTGAAGCGTTCCCAGCGTTCAACTCTTCTCTATCAGAAGACGGTGAGAGCCTAATTCTGAAGAAATACGTGAATGTTGGTATCGCGGTAGATACACCAAACGGTCTAGTTGTTCCTGTATTTAAAGACGTGAACAAGAAAGGCATCTACGAGCTATCTGAAGAGCTAATGGCGGTTTCTAAGAAAGCACGTGCTGGTAAGCTAACTGCGGCTGACATGCAAGGTGGCTGTTTCACTATCTCTAGCCTAGGCGGTATCGGCGGTACAGCGTTTACTCCAATCGTAAACGCACCAGAAGTTGGTATCCTAGGTGTGTCTAAGTCAGAAATGAAACCGGTATGGAACGGTAAAGAGTTCGAACCGCGTCTACAACTTCCACTGTCTCTATCATACGACCACCGTGTGATCGATGGTGCTGAAGGTGCGCGCTTCATCACTTACTTAAACTCATGTCTATCTGACATTCGTCGTCTAGTTCTGTAATAGAAATTAGATGAATGAGAGGCGGCAACTTAGCCGCCTCTGCTAATCATAATTACCGACAATTTGGTTATCAGCCTTGCTTCGTTCAGGGTTTTCACAATCGAATTGTTGTCTAGCTCACAGGCTAAATTGATTTACTTTTCACACCATTAACATCTCTGTAAACTGTTAGCGGTCTGAAAATAACTGTTTAAAACAAATCTCTCTTAAACATAAAAAATCGATACCCACTCAGCCTGTTAGGGATAATGACTACAAGAGGTCAAAATGAGCAAAGAAATTAAAGCCCAAGTTGTTGTACTTGGTTCTGGTCCTGCTGGTTACTCCGCTGCATTCCGTTGTGCGGACTTAGGTCTTGAAACTGTACTAGTTGAACGTTACAGCACGCTTGGCGGTGTATGTCTGAACGTGGGTTGTATCCCATCTAAAGCACTGCTTCACGTTTCTAAAGTAATTGAAGAAGCGAAAGCGATGGCTGACCACGGCGTTGTGTTCGGTGAGCCTCAAACAGACATCAGCAAAATCCGCATCTGGAAAGAAAAAGTTGTTAACCAACTAACTGGCGGCCTAAGCGGTATGGCTAAGATGCGTAACGTAACAGTAGTTAACGGTTACGGTAAGTTCACTGGCCCTAACTCTATCCTTGTAGAAGGTGAAGGTGAGCCAACAGTTGTTAACTTTGACAACGCAATCGTTGCGGCTGGTTCTCGTCCAATCAAACTGCCATTTATCCCGCATGAAGACCCACGTATTTGGGACTCTACTGACGCTCTAGAACTAAAAGAAGTGCCAGAAAAACTGCTTATCATGGGCGGTGGTATCATCGGTCTAGAAATGGGTACGGTTTACCACTCTCTAGGTTCTAAAGTTGAAGTTGTTGAAATGTTTGACCAGGTAATTCCTGCAGCAGACAAAGATATCGTGAAAGTATTTACTAAGCGTATCAAAGACAAGTTCAAGCTAATGCTAGAAACGAAAGTAACAGCAGTTGAAGCAAAAGAAGACGGTATCTACGTTTCAATGGAAGGCAAGAAAGCGCCAGCTGAAGCTGAGCGTTACGATGCGGTTCTAGTTGCTATCGGTCGTGTACCAAATGGTAAGCTAATCGACGGTGAAAAAGCGGGTCTAGAAATTGACGAGCGCGGCTTCATCAACGTTGATAAGCAAATGCGTACTAACGTTCCTCACATCTTCGCGATCGGTGATATCGTTGGTCAACCAATGCTTGCTCACAAAGGTGTGCATGAAGGTCACGTAGCTGCTGAAGTTATCTCTGGTAAGAAGCACTACTTTGACCCTAAAGTTATCCCTTCAATTGCGTACACTGAGCCAGAAGTGGCTTGGGTTGGTAAGACTGAAAAAGAAGCGAAAGAAGAAGGCATCAAGTACGAAGTAGCAACATTCCCATGGGCAGCATCAGGTCGTGCAATTGCATCTGACTGTGCAGACGGTATGACTAAGCTAATCTTCGACAAAGAAACTCACCGCGTAATCGGTGGTGCTATCGTTGGTACTAACGGTGGTGAACTACTTGGTGAAATCGGCCTTGCAATTGAGATGGGCTGTGATGCAGAAGATATCGCTCTGACTATCCACGCTCACCCAACTCTACACGAGTCTGTAGGTCTAGCTGCTGAAGTATTTGAAGGTTCAATCACTGACCTGCCAAACAAAAAAGCAGTTAAGAAGAAGTAAGCTTTTTCTGACTGAATGATAGAAGCCGCTGCATTGCAGCGGTTTTTTTATGCTTGTTATATAGAAATATAAATGTGTGCTTAGCTGACAGCAGACAATAAAAAGCCCACCAAACGGTGGGCTGACATATATTACGAGCTAAGCTTTAGTGTTCACGGTTGTAAATGCAAAGCATATCTAAGTATGAATTCACTAGGTGTTTCAGCTCCGCTTCACCTTTAGCGCGGTTCGCTTGGACAAACAGTGAGTAACAAATACCGTGGAACAGGTTTGCCAAGTGTTCTGAATCGTGCTGGTCACACACTTCGCCACGTTCAATTGCTTTAATGAACATGTTTTGTACCAGCAACTGGTTAGTACGGTTAGTTGAAACAAACAATGGCCATACTTCGTCACGTGTTGAAGCACTCCACTCGAACCATACTTTTAGCCAGTGACAATCTTGGCTGACAAGCTCGATCATCGCATTAGTAATATTGGCGATGTTTTCACGTGCATGTAAGTCTAGGTCTATGTTATCCGATAGGAAGTTTGAGAACTGACGTACGACGTGATTGAGAACTTCATCCACCAAGTCTTCGCGTGTAGGGAAGTAGTTAAAAACAGTCGCTACAGAAACTTGAGCAATTTCTGCGATATCTGCGTGACCACCACGACCGATGCCGCGGCGCGCAAATACTTCCAATGCGATTTCCATTAACTGTTGCTTACGCTTAATTGGAGAAAGCCTAGTTCTAGGTCTCTTTGCAATTGAGTCCATATCCATTTTCCTTGCCATTTGAGTTGATATTGGGGGTAACCCCCTAATTGATTATTTTAATAGTTGCTTAAAGCAGTGATGAGTGTAATGGTGCATATGCACAAGGTCAACATCTGTAGAACAATTTATATACAGTAATGTCATTATTATTGATAAATTTAGCTATGAACTTTATAAAACTAAGACCTTCTTCCAAGATTTTTTGGCAACAGGATGTGACTTTCAACCCAATGAACGTGGTGATACACTACACGCCGTAAGATTAGGTGATCGTTTGCGTGCGACTTACCTCAACCCACAAATTTAGATTGAGCACAGTATGAAACATACAATAGAAGTCATGATTTCTGAGCAAGAAGTTCAGGAGCGAGTTCGTGAATTAGGCAAACAAATTACAGAGCGTTATCAAGGTAGTGAAGATCTTGTGTTGGTAGGCTTATTGCGTGGCTCATTTGTATTTATGGCAGACTTGGCACGTGCTATCGAACTGACTCACCAAGTTGATTTTATGACAGCGTCAAGCTACGGCAATACGATGGAAAGCTCACGTGACGTTCGTATCTTGAAAGATTTGGATGATGACATCAAAGGTAAAGACATTCTGCTTGTTGAAGACATCATTGACACTGGTAACACACTAAATAAAATCCGTGAGATTCTTTCGCTACGTGAGCCGAAGTCTATCGCTATTTGTACGCTCCTAGATAAGCCATCTCGTCGTGAAGTGAATGTTCCTGTGGATTGGATTGGTTTCGAAATTCCAGATGAATTTGTCGTTGGGGTGGGTATTGATTACGCGCAGAAATACCGCCACTTACCATACATCGGTAAAGTTGTACCTCAAGAATAATCATTGAGAGCAGCATTAAAAATATAAAAAAAACGCCCATCTAAGATGGGCGTTTTTTGTTCAACTTTTAGATATGACTTAGCGACAAAGCAGCTTGTTATCTGTATTTAGAATCGTCGAAAGAGCTTTCTGGTAAGACGCTTCTACGGTTTCCTTAGAGTTAGAACGAATGCCTAAGTACTCTAAGCGACCATCTTCAATTCCGTATACCACACCATGAATTTCAACATCTTGCCCACGCTCCCAAGCGTTTTGCAGGATGGTTGAGTTACCCAAGTTGTACACTTGCTCTGCAACATTAAGCTCGCCTAGTTTATCCGCTCGATCTTGTTGCGGCATTTGATCTAGGTAAGTGCGGTGTTTGAAATAGATATCTCTGATATGTAACAGCCAATTATTAATAAGACCTAGCTTAGGGTTATCAATGGCTGCGTTTACGCCACCACATCCATAGTGTCCACAGACAATGATGTGTTTAACCTTAAGAACGTCTACGGCGTACTGGACGACAGATAGACAGTTGAGATCAGTATGGATAACTTGGTTTGCAACATTCCGATGAACAAAGAGTTCACCTGAGTATAGCCCGGTTAGTCGCTCGGCAGGAACGCGGCTATCAGAGCAGCCAATCCAAAGAAAATCAGGCTTTTGCCCCTCAGCGAGTTTTGCGAAGTATTCAGGTCGATCAGATTTGATCTCTTGAGACCATTTCGAATTGTTTTCAAATAACTGTTTTATTTCCGGCATTTTGCAAACTACTTCCCTTAAAAGACAAAATCGCTGCCGCTGTTTGTGTGCACATGCAAGCGATCAGTGTTGTAACTATACACAATGTTACAATTTCGATCTCGTTAAATATTCGTCAGATAGGACTCATCTGACTAGTTTTCATTAAGAAAAAAGTAAAATCTGGTGAAACTATTTGTGGTGTGAATTTAGCCTTAATCTATTTATGGTTTAAATTTTCGCCTAGCTCGTTAAAGTAGTGATATTTTACTTTTTAAAATTGAATGCAGGGAAAATCAGCAGTGTTCGGTAGTCGTTTTGAAGATATCAATTTCAAAGGGGATGTATTTGGCGGGGTAACCACGGCGATTATCTCTCTCCCTCTGGCGTTAGCGTTTGGTGTTGCATCCGGAGCCGGTGCTGAGGCCGGCCTTTGGGGGGCAATAATGGTCGGTTTGTTTGCCTCGTTATTTGGTGGTTCTAATACGTTAATATCAGAACCGACAGGGCCAATGACGGTAATCATGACCGCAGTATTAACCAGTATGATGGCGAAATACCCAGAAACGGGCATGGCTATGACTTTCACGGTTGTCATGATGGCTGGCGCATTCCAAATCCTATTGGGGACGTTAAAACTGGGTAAATACGTTACCTTAATGCCTTATAGCGTTATTTCCGGGTTTATGTCTGGCATTGGTGTGATTCTTATCATTCTGCAGTTATCGCCTTTGATGGGACATGCTGCGCCTTCAGGGGGAGTACTCGGAACGTTATCTGCTTTGCCGGAGACCATTTCTAACCTTAAATTCAGTGAGTTGTTTTTGGGACTACTGACTTTGGGGATTCTTTTTTTCTTCCCTAAGCAATATCGTAAATACGTTCCTGCACAGCTCGTGGCATTGGTCGCGGTAACTTTATTGTCTGTGATTCTCTTTGATACAGAAGATATTCGTCGTATCGGTGAAATTCCTGCTGGGTTACCTTCTCTCGTCGCCCCTTATATTGACACAGATATGTTTGTCGAGATGGTCATTGATGCATTAGTGCTCGGCACATTAGGTTGTATTGATACTTTGTTAACGGCGGTTATCGGTGACTCATTAACTCGTAAAGAACACGACTCAGATAAAGAGCTGCGAGGTCAAGGGTTAGCTAACATGATCTCAGGCTTGTTTGGTGCGCTGCCGGGGGCGGGGGCTACCATGGGGACGGTAACGAATATCCAAGTTGGGGCTCGTTCGCCATTATCTGGTGTGATTCGTGCACTAATGTTGGCGTTGGTTGTACTGGTTGCTGGCGGGTTAACAGAGCCAATCCCGATGGCTGTGTTAGCAGGCATTGCGGTGTATGTTGGCTTTAACATCCTAGACTGGAGCTTTATTCAGAGGGCACATAAGGTAAGCTTTTCCGGAATGGCGGTGATGTATGGCGTTATGTTGCTTACAGTATTCGTTGATCTTATCGTTGCGGTGGGTTTAGGCGTCTTTATCTCGAACATTATCATCATCGAGCGTTTGAGCCGAGAGCAGGCGCGACAAGTAAAAGCGATCAGCGACGCGGATGAAGATGATGTGCCGCTGACTGACAGCGAGCGTGGTTTGTTGGATCGTGCTAATGGTAAAGTGCTGTTCTTTTATCTTTCCGGTCCGATGATCTTTAGTGTTTCTAAAGCCATTTCACGTCAGCACTCTAGTATTTCGGACTATGACGTGATGATTCTCGATCTTACGGATGTACCAATGATTGATGTGACCGTCGGTTTGGCGTTAGAGAATGCGATTAAGGATGCTCTCGATGCCAATTGTGCCGTGTATTTATTATGCCCGAATGAGCGAACACGAGAACAGCTAGAGAAATTCCATGTGATTGACCTTGTGCCTGATGAAAATATGTACCAATTCCGTTACGAAGCATTGAATGCGGCGGTGGCACATGTTGAGGCAGACCAGTATCAGCGCATAACGGCGTAATCATTCTGACAGTTAAAAACGCAACAGTGTCCTGTTACGTTTTTTTATGCTCTATTTTGTCTTACTCAGAGATAACCTTTACGAGGTAAGGGTTATATTTCCAATATTATCGAAAGGTTTATTTGTAATCATCGTTATTCAACGATAAACTGATGGACCTCCAATACGATACCCAAGGCGATTTTGTAGTAAACCGCTGCTAAATATGAGTCGGTATTAGTAATCACAAACAAACGGCAATCAAGACCTTATGTACGCATTAGAAATTGAACAACTGCGCAAGACGTATGCAGGTGGCTTTGAGGCGTTAAAAGGTATAAGTCTCCAAGTGAAAAAGGGTGACTTCTACGCGCTTCTGGGTCCCAATGGTGCAGGAAAATCGACCACGATTGGCATCATTTCCTCCTTAGTGAATAAAACCTCCGGAACGACGAAAGTTTTCGGTTATGACATTGATACCGACCTCGAATTGGCCAAGCAGAATTTAGGCTTGGTGCCACAGGAGTTCAACTTCAACCAGTTTGAAACCGTTGAGCAAATTGTGATGCAGCAAGCTGGCTATTACGGTGTGTCTAAAGTATTAGCCAAAGAAAGAGCAGAAAAATACCTGAAAAAATTGGATTTATGGGAAAAACGCCAAGAGCGTGCTCGTAACCTATCCGGTGGGATGAAGCGTCGTTTAATGATCGCAAGAGCTTTGATGCACGAGCCGCAATTACTCATTTTAGATGAACCAACGGCTGGAGTGGATATTGAACTACGCCGCTCAATGTGGGGGTTTCTGAAAGAGATCAACCAAGAGCAAGGAATTACGATTATTTTAACGACACACTACCTAGAAGAAGCGGAGATGCTGTGTCGAAATATCGGCATTATTAATCGTGGTGAGCTGATTGAAAATACCACCATGAAGGCGTTACTAGGTAAGCTAAGCGTCGAGACATTTATCTTGGATATTGAGTCAGAAGTCGAGGTGCCTGAGCTTGAAGGTGTTAATCGACAAAGTATTGTTGATGGCTCTTTAGAGATAGAACTAGATAAGAGCCAAGGATTGAATTCGGTATTCAGTCAGTTAACAGAGCATGGCATTAAAGTTCTCTCAATGCGTAACAAAGCCAACCGACTTGAAGAGTTGTTTGTCAGCATTGTAAGAGAGGGGAGTAATTAAATGTACGGTTTATATTGGACGGCATTTCGCAGCTTGCTGAGCAAAGAAGTCACTCGTTTTACACGTATTTGGGTGCAAACCTTAGTGCCGCCAGCCATTACGATGACGTTGTACTTCATCATTTTCGGCAATCTTATTGGCTCTCGAATTGGTGAGATGAGCGGCTTTAGTTACATGGAGTACATTGTTCCAGGTTTGATCATGATGTCGGTGATCACTAACTCATACTCGAACGTGGCGTCGTCATTCTTTAGTGCAAAGCTACAGAAGAACATTGAAGAACTGCTGGTGGCACCGGTACCAAACTATGTGATTATTGCTGGCTACGTGATGGGCGGCGTGACTCGAGGTTTGTTGGTCGGTGCAATTGTTACTTGTGTGTCACTTTTGTTCGTTGATTTGCAAGTGGAGCACTGGGGCATTATTGTCGCGACTGTCTTCATGACGTCGGTGGTATTTGCTCTCGGTGGCTTGATCAATGCGGTTTACGCAAAAACGTTTGACGATATTTCGATCATCCCTACGTTTGTATTGACTCCTCTAACTTACTTGGGAGGTGTCTTTTATTCGATTAGTCTTCTGCCTGAATTTTGGCAAGGCGTTTCTAAGATCAACCCAATCGTCTACATGGTGAATGCGTTCCGTTACGGCTTTTTAGGTGTCTCGGATGTAGGCATTATCACTTCATTTAGTGTACTTGCAGTGTTTGTTGTTGCACTGTATGCCATTGCGTATTATCTAGTAACCAAAGGGATTGGGCTAAGAAGCTAAGCCATTCTCATAAAGCAAAGAGCGGCGATTCACGCTGCTCTTTCGCATGCATAACAATACATACCCATACAATTTTTCGGTTTTTATCATGGTAGGTTTCAATCATTTGTAATAAATGAGTGATCCTATGAATATTGTCCCGCCGCCGCCTTTCTCCTATCAGTTACTTAAGCCCAAATATTGGTCTGTATGGCTGGCATTTGGATCTTTAGCGATTCTTGTTAATGTACTGCCATACGTAGTATTGCGAATCTTAGGTAGAAGCATCGGCTGTATTGCGATGCATGTAATGAAGCGCCGACACAAGATCGCTCTGCGTAATCTCCAGCTGTGTTTCCCTGATTTTACGGATTGGCAATGTAAGGACGTAGTACGAAAAAACTTTCAATATACTGGAATGGCGATCATCGAAACCGGTATCGCTTGGTTTTGGCCAGATTGGCGGATACGTTGGATAACCTCTATTGTTGGAAAAGATCGTTTACTCGCTGAGGAAAAGAATGGACGTGGTGTGTTGGTGGTGTGCAGTCACCATTTAAACTTGGAGATAACCGCTCGTATTTTTAGCCAGTTTGCCCAAGGTTATGGCGTTTATCGCCCAAATTCGAATCCTGCTTATGAGTTTATTCAACATCGAGGTCGAACTCGTTTTGGACATCAAATGATTGATCGAAAAGACGTGAAATCAATGCTCAAAGTTCTGAAAAAGGGTCATCGACTTTGGTATTTGCCCGACCATGATTATGGCGTTAGCCATTCTGTTTTTGCGCCGTTTTTTGCTGTTGAACAAGCGGCGAGTACCGTCGGGTCTAGTGTTCTCATTGATGCAACAAAGTGCGCGGTTATATCTGGCGTTACAGTGAGTAAAAATCACCATTACACGCTGTACATTGGAAAAGACATTAGCGAGCGTTTCGAGAGACGTAATGCGGTTAAAGCGGCAAGCATCTTGAACCAAGAGCTTGAGAAAATGATAAAACGTGATATTCCAGCGTGGATGTGGCTGCACAAGCGGTTTAAAACTCGCCCTGAAGGGTTAGATTGCGTCTATACGTAGAGTATAAAAAAGGTCGACTAAGAGTCGACCTTTTTACTTTTATGACTCAGAGCTTACTCTGCGCTCTCTGAGTTTGTATTGTTAGATTCAGCTTCTTCCTTCGCTTCGACAACCATATCTACCGTTTGGTTATCGATAAGACGAGCCTTGCCTAGGAACGCAGACATCAGAATGACAGCTTGTGTCGTTTCTGGTGTGATCACTTGTAATGTACGAGCATCACGAATGAAGATCTCATCAGGGTGCAGACCTGCAGCTCGAAGTTGGTCGCTTGCATCTTCGATGATCGATGCGTAGTCATCGCGGCCACCGCGAATGGCACTGCTGATCCAACGCATTGTACGAGCAAGTACAGGCGCACGTTGACGCTCGTCCAGCGTAAGCAAGCCATTGCGTGAACTCATTGCTAAACCGTCCATTTCACGTACGGTTGGTACACCGATGATTTCAATGTCCATTGCTAGGTCATCAACCATCTTGCGGATAACAGCAAGTTGTTGGAAGTCCTTCTCGCCGAAGCACGCGACATCCGGTTGTACGATGTTAAACAGCTTATTCACAATCGTCGTCACGCCACGGAAATGACCTGGTCGAGACGCGCCTTCGAGAATTGTTGATAGGCCAGGGACATCGACGAAGGTTTGCTTGTCCAGACCTTCTGGGTAGATAACTTCTGGTGTTGGCGTAAATACCACATCGACCCCTTCAGAGGTTAACTTGCTTAAGTCTTCCTCTAGCGTGCGTGGGTAATTATTTAAATCGTCTGCACGATCAAACTGCATCGGGTTAACAAAGATGCTTACGACAACGATATCAGCGTATTCGCGTGCTTTACGCACTAAGGTTAAGTGGCCTTCGTGAAGGTTGCCCATGGTAGGGACAAACGCCACTTTACGACCTTCACGTTTAAAGGTTTTAAGGTGTTCACGAACTGCTGAGATTTCCGCAAAAGTTTGCATGCATTTATCCTCTAGGCAATGGTATGAGCGTCGTCTGGGAATACACCGTTGGCTACATCTTCAATGTATTTAGTAACGGCTTTGCGCATATCACCTGTTTCAGCAAGAAAGTTTTTGGAGAATTTCGGCATGTAGTTGGCAGAAATACCAAACATATCATGCATTACGAGAATTTGACCATCTGTTACGTTACCTGCACCAATACCGATAACAGGAACGTCAAGCACTTGCGTAATACGTTCAGCAAGCTCAGCTGGTACGCATTCTAGTAAGACGATTTGAGCGCCTGCTTCTTGCAGCGCTAATGCGTCTTTTACCATGCGGTCTGCTTTTTCTTGATCGCGACCTTGGATTTTGTAACCACCAAAAATATTAACAGCTTGAGGAGTTAAACCAAGATGAGCACAAACTGGAACTGATCGTTCAGTGAGCATTTTCACCGTGTCGACAAGCCAGTCACCACCTTCAATTTTTACCATATTGGCACCAGCACGCATCAGTTTAGCCGCATTTTCGCAAGCTTGCTCTGGCGTGGTGTAGCTCATGAATGGCATGTCTGCCATCAACAAACAATTTGGGCTACCAGCGCGTACGCAACGAGTATGGTAAGCGATATCATCGACCGTTACTGGCAGAGTATCGTTGTGACCTTGCAAAACCATACCTAGAGAATCACCAACAAGAAGTACTGGCATTTCTTGGCTTTCAAACAGTTGGGCAAAGCTCGCATCATAAGCGGTTGAAGTAGCAAATTTACGACCTTCTTGCTTCCACTTGATTAGGTCGTTGATGGTCATTTTTTTCATGGTTTTATCCTTACTAGGAGTTGGCTATGACTGCCAGATACTGAGGCCGTTTCTATCTACTTGTTCCAGTAGTTTAGAGACCTCGGTCCCATCAGGGAGTTGTAAACTTGGTGCAATTTCCGCAAGAGGGTAGAGTACGAATTCACGCTCTTTCATTCCATAATGAGGAACGATCAGCCTCTCGGAATTAATCACCTCATTGCCATAAAGCACAATGTCGAGGTCCAAGGTTCTTGGTCCCCAGCGTTCGTCTTTACGGACACGCCCTTGTTCTTGCTCTATGGCTTGTGTGCAATTGAGCAATTCAATAGGCGTCAAACTGGTGTTAATAGACACAACCGCATTGATGTAATCCGGTTGGTTTTGTGGCCCCATTGGCGTGCTGCTGTATAGCGAAGAAGCTTGAACAAACTCTGATTTAGGCAGCGTTTTTAATGCTTCAATCGCTTGCTTCGCTTGGCTGACAGGATCAGCCAAGTTACTGCCTACCGCAATGTACGCTGTAATCATGATTTGGGCTTACTCTTTTTCTTGCGATAAGTTTTACGGCGGCGCTGGCCTGTTTTCGGTGATTGACCGTCTAAGTCGGCAGCCATTGCTTGACGCATTTCTCGGCCTGCATTTTGAAAAGTTTCCCACCACTTGGCAAGCTTCTGAGTGTCACCACCTTCAATTTCACCGCGCATTTCAAGAAAATCAAAGCCAGCTCTAAATTTATTGAGCTCCATAAGACGGAATGCACGTTTACCGTTACGTCGTGGAAGACGAAGCTGTAACTGCCAAATCTCGCGAATGGTTGCGGTGTGGCGTCTTGGAATGGCAATTGTGCGAACTTGCTCGTCAAGAATGATGTTGCTCGCTTCCATAATGGCGTCGTAATGGCCTAAGTTGCGCTCTTCCATCAGTTCATCGGCTTTCGCACACAGTGGGTACCACAGCATTGCAGCAAACATAAATGCTGGATTGATGCGTTTCCCATCTTCGATGCGCATGTCGGTAGAATCTAGGACAAGATCCAACATCTGCTCAGTGTGAGAGGAGTAATCTTCTGTAAAGTGCGCTGCAATCGTCGGGAATAGTTGCTGGAATAGGTTGTACTCACGCAGTAGGTGGTAGGTTTCTAAGCCATGACCGGATTGCAATAATTTGAGTGACTCTTCAAAAAGACGCGCTGACGGAATGTCACCGAGCAACGGTGCCATGTGTTCGATTGGCGCTGCGGTGTCTTCTTCAATATCAAAGTCTAGTTTTACCGCGAAACGAACCGCACGCAGCATGCGCACAGGGTCTTCACGGTAGCGTGTTTCTGGATCACCAATCAGTCGAATTAGGCGATCTTCTAAATCTTCAATACCACGTGCGTAGTCGTGAATCGAGTAATCTGCGATGTTGTAGTACATCGAGTTAATCGTGAAATCACGGCGCTCAGCATCTTCATCGATGGTGCCGTAGACGTTGTCACGCAGCAGCATACCCTCTTTTGATTGCTGAGAAATGCTCTTATTCTTTTGCTCTTGGTGGTGACCACGGAACGTCGCAACCTCAATGATGTCTCGGCCAAACATAATATGAGCCAAGCGGAAGCGGCGACCAATCAAACGGCAGTTACGAAATAGCTGTTTGATCTGTTCCGGCGTTGCGTTGGTCGCAATGTCAAAATCTTTTGGTTTTTGTCCAAGCAGTAAGTCTCGAACCCCGCCACCCACAAGAAAAGCATCGAAACCAGCACCATTTAGGCGGTACAGTACCTTCAGCGCATTATCACTGATCTGCTTACGCGAAATGTTGTGCTCTTCACGAGTTATTACATTGAGAGCGAGCTCTGGAATTGTGGCAGGTTCGCTTGGTGTATAGTCGTTTGTATTCATGTGCATCTGGCAATAACTGGGTTTAATCCAATCTTGCTTTGGTTAGTTTTATACGCCTCTAGGGCCTAATTTGCGGCTAATGATAGCCTACACAATGCCATTTGAGAATCACGGTGTGATCTCGATCTCTGCTGGAAGCTGTTCCAACCGCCAGTTTTCGCAGCCCCAACGAAGAATATCTTCTATGTTGGCCGCCCTTACGGTTTCAGGTATCTCGAAACCTAAAAATGTCATGGCGCGCAATAGAGTAGGTTTTGGTGTATCTATATCAATAGCCGTCGCGTGATTTTGTTTCGACAATTTATTGCCGTTGTTGTCCATCGCCAATGGTAAATGCAAGTAGCTAACTTCAGGCTGACCAAGTATTTGGTACAGGCTAATTTGACGCCCTGTCGGCTCGATTAAGTCTGCACCTCGCACGACTTCTGTGACGCCTTGGTCGATGTCGTCCAATACTACCGCAAGATTATAAGCAAATAATCCATCTCGACGTTTAATAATGAAATCTTCATTAACGAGTTGCTCTGGAATAGTAATGGTTCCCCGCTTTTGGTCGAGGAAATGAGCGACAGGCTTGGTCATTTTTAGGCGAATCGCGCCGTCTTTCAAGTTTTTATCGCGGCAAGTGCCAGGATAAAAACCGCCATGCTCTTTAATTTGCTTACGAGTACATTGGCAATAATAGGCTTCTCCATTTTCGAGCCATTTGTTTATTTGAGCTTGGTAAAGGTCGTGACGTTCGCTCTGGTATACCACTTCTCCATCCCAATGCAGCTGATAGGCCTTGAGTGCCTCTAGGATAAGTTGCGCTGCACCTGGCATTTCTCTTGGTGGGTCTAAGTCCTCAATACGTACTAACCAAGCTCCGTTTTGTGCTTTCGCTTGAAAATAACTGCCAAGAGCGGCAATCAGTGAACCAAAATGCAGTGGACCAGAAGGAGATGGGGCGAATCGACCTACATAGCGTGTCATGCGTGTATCTCGAATTTAGTAAACAAATAGGGTGCGAAGGTAGCCAAAACAAAAAGGGAGCCTGAGCTCCCTTCAACAATCATAATGCTGGGTGATTAACCTTGCATTTGCTTCTCTTTGATTTCTGCAAGTGTTTTACAGTCAATACAAAGGTCAGCGGTTGGACGTGCTTCAAGACGGCGAACGCCAATCTCTACGCCACAAGACTCACAGAAGCCAAAATCGTCTTCTTTGATTTTATCCAAAGTCTTTTCAATCTTCTTGATCAAACGGCGTTCGCGGTCACGGTTACGCAGTTCTAGGCTGAACTCTTCCTCTTGAGAGGCGCGGTCAACTGGATCTGGGAAGTTTGCTGCTTCGTCCTGCATGTGGTGAACAGTACGATCCACTTCAGCTCTTAGCTGGTCGCGCCAAGCTGTTAAGATTTTCGTAAAGTGTTCAACCTGCTCTGGTGACATGTACTCTTCACCAGGTTTTTCCTGATATGGCTCCACGCCGGCAATGGCTAGGATGCCTATCGTTTTCTTCTTTGATTCTGGCATACAGCATCTCCTACTTACACCTAGTCAACTGCTACGCAGTCAATTTAAGGCGGGTATCTATAGCAAAAAGAGGCGGTGCAAGCAAATACTGAATCGCAAAGTTATCGTCAATGTGAAGACGACATCATTTTTTCTCTTAATTGATAAAATCAATAGCGGAAATCAGCTTCATTCCAGTATCGCTCAGTTCAGCTTTGTAGCAGAGAACTTCCACTCCAGCGTCTTGTGCTTGTTTGAGTAATAGTGAATATTTCGCGTCTATATGGTGCGCCGCGGATACTTTTTCAATACCTGAATGTAAAACAGTGAATAAAAGTATGGCTCTACTTCCATTTTGTGCCATTTCTGTGAGCTCTCTCAGGTGTTTTTGTCCCCGAGTCGTGACCGCATCTGGGAAGTATCCTTGTCCAGTAGAGTCGGTCTCATCAAGAAGAGTGACGCTTTTCACTTCTATATAGCACTTTGGCTTGTCGTCTGCGCTGAGCAAGATATCAATTCGGCTATTTTCATTGCCGTATTTCACCTCAGTTTGAAGTGTGTCATAACCACAAAGCTCTGAAATGACATTATTTTCAATAGCCTCTACGGCTAATTGATTGGCGCGCGCGGTATTGATACAAATACGGTGGCCTTGTTCGGTTTCACTCAACTCCCAACTATTGGGGTATTTTCGTTTCGGGTTGTCGGAAGTAGAAAACCAAACTTTGTTTCCGGGCGTTGCACAACCCGTCATTGCACCTGTATTTGCGCAGTGGATTGTACGGATTTCACCAGTATCGAGCTCGATATCGGCAAGAAAGCGTTTATAGCGTTTGAGTAGAGTGGCGGACTCTAAAGCGGGTGTGAAATGCATTTGCTTATTTAGACAAAAAATTTTTTATGTACAATGTTGCCACCATTACACCATAAGGTATTTCCTTTGTCACAATTGCCGATTGAAGCCGTGATGCCTGAGTTGCTGACGGCGGTCAAAAATCAACATCAAGTGATCTTAAAAGCGGCGCCTGGTGCCGGTAAGTCGACTTACTTCCCTTTGCAGTTACTCTTAAATCATTCGGTTGATGGAAAAATTATCATGCTTGAGCCAAGACGACTCGCGGTGCGTAACATTGCCCGTTATCTTGCTGAGCAATTGGGAGAGCAAGTAGGTCAACGCGTGGGTTATCGAGTCCGTGGTGAGGCAAAGGTAAGCTCAGCAACGCAGCTGGAGATCGTAACCGAAGGGATTATGACTCGGATGATCCAAACAGACCCGGAGTTGGATGGGGTTGATCTACTGATCTTTGATGAGTTTCATGAACGCAGCATTCATGCCGATACCGCTTTGGCATTCAGTTTAGAAGTTCAAGAGGCATTGCGAGACGATCTCAAGCTGGTGGTAATGTCAGCAACGCTTGATCAACAAGCATTACAATCGCTGTTGCCAGAAGCCAGTTACATTGAATCTGAAGGGCGCAGCTTTGATGTGGCAATGCGCTACCAGCCGTTAGGTGTGAACGAGCATTTACCTACGAGTATGGCAAAAACAATAGAAAGTCTTATGAACAAAGAGTCTGGATCTTTGTTAGCTTTCCTACCGGGTGTTGGTGCCATAAAACAAGTTGAAGAGCGGTTGTCTCATTTAGCGGATGATATCGACGTATGCCCACTTTATGGTCAACTGAGCTTTGCAGATCAACAAAAAGCGATTACGCCAGCAGAACAAGGTAAGCGTAAAGTCGTTCTAGCGACCAACATTGCAGAAACTTCACTAACGATTGAAGGCATTCGCCTCGTCGTTGATTCTGGGTTAGAGCGTATTGCCCGCTTTGATTTGAAAAACGGTTTAACACGCTTAGAGCAAACACGCATTGCACAGTCTTCAGCGATTCAGCGTGCAGGACGAGCGGGACGAATAGAAGAGGGCATTTGTGTTCGTCTTTATTCTGAAAACCAGTTCAAGCAGCAACCGCTGGTTCCCCAACCCGAAATTTTGCATTCCGATTTAGCTAGTTTAGTTATGGAGCTTGCCTTTTGGGGAGCGAGTGATATCCACGATCTAAAGTGGCTTGATGTTCCCGCTAATGCGTCATTGGAACAAGCGAAGCAGCTATTGGTGTCATTGGGACTACTGACGGAAAAAGGGCAATTAACGTCCGAAGGAAAACAGGCGCATGAACTAGGCGTTGAGCCTCGTGCGGCTGCGATGCTAATTAAAGCGCAATCTTACAGTGATAAGATGTTAAATGCTGCTTTGGCGGCGGTCGCACTGATTGAAGAGCCAGAGAGAAATGTTACCAATATCGCTCATAGCTTGCATCGTTGGCTTGTTGGTACTCATCCAAAAAAGTCGATGTTGTTCAAGCGTGCTCAATCTCTAGCGTACAAATTGGATACGGTGTTTGACCTGAAAGGCGTGGATGAAGATGCATTACCGCTGGTGTTAAGTTTGGCATTTCCAGATCGCATTGCGCAGCAGCGCACAAATCAATTTGGGCGATTTACTTTGGCTAATGGTCATGGTGCAGAATGTCGTCAGGAAGACATGCTAGGTGGCTGTGAGTATTTGGTTGCCGTTGACTTAATGCGTTCTCATTCTAATTCAAGTCAAATTCATTCGGCATGTGAATTGGATGTCAATATATTGCGAACGACCTTTGATACGCTATTTTCGTCTGAAGAAGTAGTGGAGTGGGATGAAAAAAGAGGCCGTCTAATAGCTGAGCGACAAACAAAACTCGGTCTGCTGGTCGTTGAACGCGAGCCGTTGCCAAGCCCGGGCAAAGAAAAAATGACACAAGCTTTACTCACGTATGTCCGCCGCCAGGGCTTACAGAGTCTAAACTGGACACCGGCAGCGGAGAGCTTGTTAGCTCGGATTCGTTGTGCGGTGGAATGGTTACCTGAGCAGTCATGGCCAATGTTTGATGAAGTCAGTTTGCTGGATTCATTAGAGGAGTGGTTAGAACCATACATGACGTCTGTCAGTTCGGTTAAAGACCTGAGCAAGATAAACTTGGTCGAAGCGTTTAATGCTCGATTAGGTTGGCCACTCAATCAACAACTGGATGAATGGTTACCTGAGCATTACCAACTGCCCACAGGTTCAAAGAAGCGTATCCGTTACCAATATGGCCATGAGCCGATATTATCGGTGCGTATGCAAGAAGTATTTGGGGAGAGTGGTTCCCCAACGGTGGCTCTTGGCCGCAAGCGTTTGGTGCTTGAACTGCTTTCACCGGCACAACGTCCATTGCAAGTAACGTCGGACTTGGCGGCTTTCTGGAACGGAAGCTACAAAGACGTTCAAAAAGAGATGAAAGGGCGCTACCCAAAACACGTTTGGCCAGATGATCCTGCCAATCATGTAGCAACAACGAAAACAAAAAGACAATTGAATAATGACTGACAGCAAGAAGCCTAGCGCGAAAAAAGCGCCAGCGAAGAAAAGTACAACCAATAAAGGAGCCGCAAAACAGACTCGACGTACGCCGAGTAAAAAGCCGACTAACGAGAAACGTTCGTGGTTGAAAGTTCTGTGGTCGTTTAGCTGGAAAGCTGGCGTTGCACTTGCCGCTGTTTTGCTGTTTGTTGGGATTTACTTAGATAGTGTGGTGAAAGAACGCTTTGAAGGCCAGCTGTTTGAGCTGCCAACGGTGGTTTATGCCCGTATCTTGAATCTAAGCCCTGGTGAGAATATCACCATCCAAGAACTGCGCAACGAGCTAGATGTGTTGAATTACCGTAAAGTGAGTCAACCTCGTTACCCAGGCGAATATTCCTCTTCTTCCACTCGGATTGAATTGATTCGTCGTCCATTCGAGTTTGCCGATGGTCCCGAGCCGGATCGTCACATTATGCTGCATTTCTCTGATTCCGGCTTGCAACGTATTCAGTCTTTAGAATCTCGAGGAGACCTTGGTTACTTGCGCCTAGAACCGAAGATGTTGGGCATGCTGGAGAAAGACCGTGATGAACAGCGCCTTTTCTTACGTCGTGATCAGTTCCCTGAAATTTTGGTGGATGCACTGCTTGCGACCGAAGACCGGGATTTTTATCAACATGACGGGGTGTCACCGCTCGCGATTGCACGTGCATTGGTTGCGAACATTAAGGCGGGTCGTACTGTTCAAGGTGGTAGTACGCTGACTCAGCAATTAGCAAAAAACCTATTTTTGACTCGTGATAAAACACTGTGGCGTAAAGTTCGAGAAGCGTATATCGCGCTAATTTTGGATTACCGTTACAGCAAAGATCGTATCTTAGAAGCCTACCTAAACGAAGTGTACCTAGGTCAAAGTGGAGGTGAAGCGATCCACGGGTTTGGCTTGGCGTCGCGTTACTATTTTGGGCAGCCAATCCAGGAGTTGCGAATCGATCAACTGGCGATGTTAGTTGGGATGGTAAAAGGGCCGTCTTACTACAACCCAATTCGTTACCCTGAGAGAACGAAAGAACGTCGTGATCTCGTTCTGCGCCTGTTAATGCAGCAAAACATGTTGACTTCAGAGCAGTATGAACAAGCTGTAAGTCGTCCACTCGATACGCAAAGCAAGCCACGTATTGCGAGCCGTCAGCCAGCTTATTTCCAACAATTGAGTATTGAATTAAAAGAAAAAGTTGGGGAGCGATTTAAGGCAGAGACCGGACTGCGCGTATTTACGTCTCTGGACCCAGTATCGCAAAGCAAAATGGAACAAGCTATCGCGAAAAAGATCCCAGAACTAGCTAAACGGGGTGGTAAAGAGTTAGAAGCCGCTGCTGTGGCCGTTGATCGCCATAGTGGTGAAATCCGTGCGATGGTTGGTGGTAAACGTGTCGGTTATGAAGGCTTTAACCGCGCGCTCAATGCCAGTCGTCCAATTGGTTCTTTAGTGAAACCAGCGATTTACTTAACGGCTCTAGAACAACCGGATAAATACAACCTAGGCACGACGCTACACGACACGCCGTTAAGTCTGAAGAGCAGTAAAGGTAACGTGTGGACGCCGCGCAACTACGATAGAAAATATCGTGGTGATGTGCCACTTTACATTGCTTTAGCGAAATCACTTAACGTACCAACCGTGCGCTTAGGTATGGCACTTGGCATTCCTGAAGTCTCCAATACTTTAGAGCGTTTGGGCGTGAACAAAGACGAAATTCGCCCAGTGCCTTCGATGTTTTTGGGTTCGTTTTCTTTGACGCCATTCGAAGTCGCACAGATGTATCAGACTCTGACGAATTCAGGTAAGCGTGCAAAACTGACCGCTCTGCGCTCAGTCATGGATATGGAAGGTAATGTGCTGTATCAATCCTTGCCTCGTTCATCAAGAGCCGTGGATGAACAAGCTGCATGGCTAACGACCTACGCGATGAAACAAGGGGTTGCTCAAGGCACTGGCCGCTTCTTACAAAGCCAGTTTGGTTGGGCTGCATTGGCAGGAAAAACGGGTACCAGTAATGACAACCGCGATAGTTGGTTTGTCGGTGTTGATGGTCGTGAGGTGACGACAATTTGGCTAGGCCGCGACGATAATAAACCCGTGAATCTAACGGGGTCGAGTGGTGCATTACGAGTGTACGCAGAGTACTTGAAGCAGCGTATTCCTGAGCGCTTAGAGCTCCCATGGCCAAGAGAAATCACCACATTAGGGTTCAAGCCTACATCTGATGGAGGTTTAGAAATGAACTGCCGTAGTGATTACAAACTGCCGGTTTGGGATAAAACCGGTCAGATAAAGCAACAGTGTGAGAAGAAATCAAACTGGTTAAATAGCATATTTGATTGGTAGCATCGCCAAATCAACAACATTAGCTTGTTTATCTGATTAATTCTTAGTACATATTAGGGCGTGTTAGTACAGTACTGCTAGCACGCCCTACTTGATCAGATATTCAATAAAGGAAGAAGTGAATGTTCAAAAAGCTGTTATCAAGCCCATCGGTTCGCAACTTTGCGCTTTGGGTTAGTACCTTTTTGATGATCACTCCTTCTGTTTCCCTCGCAAACTCTCTAACAAAAACGGATGACTTGGAACCTCGACCAAAGGTGGCGGTTGTGCTCGCTGGTGGCGGAGCGAAAGGGGCGGCACACATTGGGGTTTTAAAAGCATTGGAAGAAATGCAGATCCCTGTCGATATTGTGACCGGTACCAGTATGGGCGCCTATGTGGGTGGGCTCTATGCCACGGGGATGAGTGCTGATGAAATTGAGAGTTTTATCTACACCGTCGATTGGGGCAGCGGTTATCGAGATCGTGTTGACCGTAGCCAACGTCGAGTTCGTGACAAAGAGTATGAAGACCGCTATCAAATTAATACCGATCTCGGCTTAAGGTTCGGTGAGGTACGAGCACCAACGGGTGTGGTGCAAGGCCAGAACATGTTGCGAGTATTGCGTGAGACTACAGGGAACTTAGGGCGATTCGATTCTTTTGATGATCTTGCCATTCCCTATCGTTCTGTTGCGACAGATATTCTTGCCCTAGAAGAAGTCGTACTGGGCAATGGTTACCTTGTGGACGCCATGATGGCTAGCATGTCTGTACCAGGAGCGCTTCCTCCCTATAAGCTCAATGGCCATATGCTTGTCGATGGCGGTGTCGTCAATAACATGCCTGTCGATGTGGCTCGCGCCATGGGGGCTGATGTCGTTATTGCCGTCGATATTAGCACCGACTACAAAACCGAAGATGAATTTACGGGGCTGTTTACTGTCGCGGACCAACTCTCTAACTATCTCGTTCGTCGTAGTACACAACAGCAAGTGGACGAGCTTGAACCTCAAGATATCTATATTCGTCCCAATGTGGGCACCATGGAAACTGTCGAGTTCGACAAAATGCCTTGGGCTTTTCAAGCTGGGTACGATATTACCAAGCAGTTAAAAGACAAGCTGAAAGGGTTGCGCTTGTCCAATGCGGACTATCAAAAATACATCGATCGCAAACAAGAAGTTCGTAAAACTTTGATTTATGGCGATCAGCGTGTGGTTGATGACATAGTGATTGTTAATAACACGCACTACAGCGATGTGTTGTTGACGAATCGTATTGAATTAGAAACCGGACGTCGTATTTCAACGGCCGAAATTGAGAAAGCCGTTGAAAACCTCTACGCGTTAGATCGGTTCGAGCTCATCACTTATCACTTTGAAGAGGTTGATGGTGAGACATTGTTGGTTTTTGATGTTAACGAGAAGTCGTGGGGGCCTAATTATCTCAACTTCCGATTTTTTCTTGAAGATGACTTCGATACAGATAGCCAGTACGGCATAGGAATATCGACCAACTTTACCAATTTAAACTCTCATGGCGCGGAGTTGGCGTTCAACGTAGAAATGGGCACGGATAAGCTGATTGAAGCTGAGTTGTATTCCCCTGTTTTATCTAGCCAAGAACTTTTTGTATCGGGGCGAATTTCCTATGGTAGTGAGAGCCGAAACTTACCTTTAACAGAGCCTCAAGCACCAGATTTAGAGTCAGTAAATGACTTTTTTCCGGTCACTTACGATGATTTTACAACAGAGTTAGCGATAGGTATCCAACCCACATTGTGGCAAGAACTTCGATTTGGCGCTCGCTACTCAACCGGAGATATTGAGCTTTCTACTTTGGCTTCTGCTGGTAAATTGGATTTTGAACGTCGTGGCCTGTTTGCCAATTATCGCCTAGATACACTTGATGATTTCGCATTTCCGACTCGTGGGCTTTTAGTCGATCTCGAATATTTAGTGTCTCATGATCAAAGTCCTCAAGGCGTTAGCCTTTTAGAAACTGACAAAATTATTGAAGATACCGTTTATGAAATCTCTGCACGATTTAAAGGTGCAGTGAGTCATCAGCGTCATACTTTAGTCGGACATGCTGAATATAGTTTTGTAGAGAGTAAAAACTCATCTTTACCGCTTGATCCCAGAGAGTTGGGCGGCTTCTTAAGCCTATCGGGAATCCCAAGAAATAGCCTGATCGGACAGAACTTATTTTTCAGCAGTTTGGTGTACCGATATAAGTGGTTTGATAATGATTTCGGATTGTTTGAAGCTCCAGTCTACCTGGGCGCATCGGTCGAATATGGCGGTGTTTGGTCTGATAATGATCTGAAACTAAACGAAGCGCCGCTTTACAATGCTGGCTCCATCTTCTTTGGTGTTGACTCACCAATAGGACCAATAATGTTGGCATACGGTCGTACCGAGCAAGATTTGGATGCTGTGTATTTGATCGTAGGAACATCGTTTAATTAATCGGGTATGAGAAAGCAAAAACTTGGCATATTTGGTCAAAATTAGCAGAACTTTAGTCGTAAGTTGCTATGTTGGTCAAAATGATAAGATTTTAATTTAAGGTTAAATTTGCTATTATTTTGCCCACAGTTTGGCCTCTACGGCGCTGTTTCTCAATCATAATTGAATGAAAACAAGGGCAATGGAGAGCCAAGTTTCCAAGGATGTTCACTCCTTTACTTTAACAATAGTAATAATAGAGGAGGAACCGCAATGAGAGGAAAAAGTCGTGCTTGAAGCCTACCGTAAACACGTCGAAGAGCGTGCTGCTGAAGGAGTTGTTCCTAAACCGCTAGACGCAGAACAAGTTGCTGGACTTGTAGAACTTCTGAAAAATCCCCCGGAAGGTGAAGAAAAAGTCATTCTTGACCTACTTGAAAACCGTATCCCTCCAGGTGTTGATGAAGCTGCTTATGTAAAAGCGGGTTTCCTAACAGCAGTAGCAAAAGGTGAAGTTAAATCACCATTAGTGAGTCGTGAAAAAGCGGCTGAACTGCTAGGCACTATGCAAGGTGGTTACAACATCGAACCGCTAGTTGAGCTATTGGATGATGAAGCACTGGCAGAGATCGCAGTAAAAGCGCTGTCTCATACGCTGCTAATGTTTGATGCTTTCTATGACGTAGAAGAGAAAGCAAAAGCAGGCAATGCGCATGCACAGAAAGTACTTCAATCATGGGCTGATGCTGAGTGGTTCCTTTCTAAGCCTAAGCTTGAAGAAAAAGTCACTCTAACCGTATTTAAAGTAACAGGTGAAACGAACACGGATGACCTTTCACCTGCACCTGACGCTTGGTCTCGTCCTGATATCCCAGTACACGCACTGGCGATGCTTAAAAACGAGCGTGAAGGAATAAACCCTGATCAACCGGGTACTATTGGCCCGATCAAGCAAATTGAAGAGTTAAAAGACAAAGGTCATCAATTGGTTTACGTTGGTGATGTTGTTGGTACTGGCTCTTCACGTAAATCTGCAACCAACTCAGTGCTTTGGTTTATGGGTGATGATATCCCTTACGTTCCAAACAAACGAGCTGGTGGGTATGTGCTTGGTGGCAAAATTGCCCCTATCTTCTTTAACACAATGGAAGATGCTGGCGCACTACCAATCGAAGTTGACGTAACTAAGCTCAACATGGGCGATGTTATCGATGTTTACCCATATGAAGGTAAAGTTTGCAACCACGAAACTGGTGAGGTTCTAGCTGAATTCTCGCTAAAAACAGAAGTACTGATTGATGAAGTTCGTGCTGGTGGTCGTATCCCATTGATCATCGGTCGTGGTTTGACAGACAAAGCGCGTCAATCGCTAGGTCTTGAGCCTTCGGACGTATTCCGCAAACCTGGTGAAATCGCAGATTCTGGCAAGGGTTACACGCTTGCACAGAAAATGGTTGGTAAAGCATGTGGCGTAGAAGGCATCCGTCCTGGAACCTACTGTGAGCCGAAGATGACGACAGTAGGCTCGCAAGATACTACAGGCCCTATGACTCGTGATGAACTTAAAGACTTGGCGTGTCTCGGCTTCTCTGCTGATCTTGTCATGCAGTCTTTCTGTCACACATCGGCTTATCCAAAACCAGTAGACGTTAACACTCACCATACACTTCCGGACTTTATTATGAACCGCGGTGGTGTATCTCTTCGTCCTGGTGACGGTATTATCCACTCATGGCTAAACCGTATGCTACTACCGGATACTGTCGGTACGGGTGGGGACTCACATACTCGTTTCCCTCTGGGTATTTCATTCCCAGCAGGCTCGGGCTTGGTTGCCTTTGCAGCTGCGACAGGCGTTATGCCGCTAGACATGCCAGAGTCAATCTTGGTTCGTTTTAAAGGTGAAATGCAACCGGGTATTACACTGCGTGATCTTGTTCATGCCATCCCTTACTACGCGATTCAGCAAGGTCTACTAACGGTAGAGAAAGCGGGCAAGATCAACGAATTTTCTGGCCGTATCCTTGAGATTGAAGGCTTAGAAACGCTAACGGTTGAGCAAGCATTTGAGCTTTCTGATGCATCTGCAGAGCGTTCGGCGGCAGGTTGTACTGTGAAATTGTCTCAAGAGTCGATCGAAGAGTACTTAAACTCTAACATCGTGATGCTGAAGTGGATGATCTCTGAAGGCTACGGTGATCGCCGTACTATCGAGCGCCGCATTACAGCAATGCAAGAGTGGCTAGCAAACCCTGAGCTGATGCAAGCAGATAAAGACGCTGAATACGCACATGTGATTGAAATCGATATGGCTGAAATCAATGAGCCAGTACTATGTGCACCGAATGACCCAGATGACGCTCGTTTGTTGTCTGAAGTACAAGGCACAGCGATTGATGAAGTGTTCATCGGTTCTTGTATGACGAACATCGGTCACTTCCGCGCAGCAGGTAAATTGCTTGATAAGTTCAATGGCCAGTTAGCAACGCGCCTTTGGGTAGCGCCACCAACAAAGATGGATAAAGACCAACTGATTGAAGAAGGCTACTACGGTATCTTCGGACGTGCAGGGGTTCGTATTGAAACGCCAGGGTGTTCACTTTGTATGGGTAACCAAGCGCGTGTTGCAGATAAATCAACAGTAATGTCGACTTCAACGCGTAACTTCCCGAACCGTCTGGGTACTGGTGCGAATGTTTACCTGTCGTCAGCTGAGCTAGCTGCAGTAGGTGCAATTCTAGGTAAGATTCCAACCAAAGAAGAATACCTAGAATACGCGAAGCAAATCGACGCTACGGCAACGGATACGTACCGCTACTTGAACTTCCATAAAATGGATCAATACACCAAGAAAGCGGACGAAGTGATCTTCCAAGAGCCGGCATAATCAGAAATGCACAATTCAAAAGCACCTCACATGAGGTGCTTTTTTTATGGGAGCAATTCGCTATACTCGCACCAAATTGATACGAAATAGGCAATCTCGGTGGAATTTGAATTCATTCGTAACACGTTGATGGGCGAGTACTACGTAAAATGTAGCATGGGACATGAGATTGTAGGGCGCTGGTTGCAAGAAGAAATTGGCAAAGATCCGATGAAGATTGCACAAGTTGAAAAGCTAATTGAGCAGTCATTTTTAGCGCCTTCTCAGGAGCATAACCTAACAGGCACGGAAATTAGCTTGATGATTCAGGGCGACGAAGTTCTTGTACAAGAAAACGCATTAGCCCATGAATATGATGTCGAGATGGAAAGTGAGTTCGACTTCTACAATGCAGAAAGTACAGCAAGTTGTGGGATAGAGGATTTCATGACACTTATCGAACAATGGAAAGACTTTTTGAACATTTAATGCACAGTTTTGGGTAACTTCTCTGCCGTTGCTTTAAATTTGTGAAAAGGGCGCACCGATATGGTGCGCTCTTTTTGTTTATAGATATGTAAATTGAGGTTAGCTTTTATTATTCAATGACTTAAAAACTTGGCACGTAGATTGGATTATAAGAAGTGTTTCAGGATGAAAGCTTCGGAGATAACTCAATGAAAATAATCAATGCCATTATTAAGCCGTTTAAATTAGACGATGTACGAGAAGCATTGGCTGATGTCGGTATCGAAGGGATGACAGTATCAGAAGTTAAAGGGTTCGGTCGTCAAAAAGGTCATACGGAATTGTACCGCGGTGCAGAGTATCAAGTTGATTTCCTACCAAAGGTGAAAATTGAAATCGCGACTCACGCAGACAATGTAGATCGTGTTGTTGAAGCAATTACAAAAGCTGCGCAAACCGGAAAAATCGGCGACGGTAAAATTTTTGTTTACGATCTGAACCAAGCGGTGCGTATCCGAACTGGCGAAATGGACGCAGAAGCACTTTAAGAATTCAAAGGATTGGAGATACTTATTATGGAATTAACAACAACAGTAACCGAGTTACGTTACGCACTTGACACCTTTTTCTTCCTCATTTCCGGTGCGTTGGTAATGTGGATGGCAGCAGGCTTTGCGATGCTAGAGGCTGGCCTTGTGCGCTCTAAAAACACAACAGAAATTCTTACGAAGAACATCTGTTTGTACGCCATCGCATGTACGATGTTTCTGATCGTCGGTTATAACATCATGTATGTCGATAATGGAGAAGGAGGCTGGTTACCTTCATTTGGTACGCTAATTGGTACTCAAGGTGAAGGGGCCGACCACTCTTTAGAGTCTGACTTCTTCTTCCAAGTTGTCTTCGTTGCAACTGCCATGTCCGTCGTTTCTGGTGCGGTAGCTGAGCGCATGAAGCTTTGGTCTTTCTTGATTTTCTCTGCGATTTTAACTGCGTTTATCTATCCAATGGAAGGTTACTGGACATGGGGTGGAGGCTTCCTAGCAGAAGCTGGATTTAGTGACTTTGCGGGTTCTGGTATCGTACATATGGCAGGTGCTTCTGCTGCTCTAGCTGGTGTGTTACTGCTTGGCGCGCGTAAGGGTAAGTACGGTAAAAATGGTGAAATTTATCCGATTCCAGGTTCTAACATGCCTTTGGCAACGTTGGGTACTTTTATCCTTTGGTTTGGCTGGTTTGGATTTAACGGTGGCTCTCAGTTGATGGTTTCAGATTTTGAGAATGCTACAGCGGTTGGTCAGATCTTTCTAAACACTAACGCAGCAGCGGCTGCCGGTGCAATTGCGGCGCTATTCGTTTGTAAAACTACTTGGGGTAAAGCCGATTTAACGATGATTCTCAATGGCGCGCTAGCTGGCTTGGTTGCCATCACTGCAGACCCTCTATCGCCATCACCACTGTACGCGGTTGCGATTGGTGCAGTGTCGGGTGCACTAGTTGTATTCAGTATCATTGCTCTAGATAAACTTAAAATTGACGATCCAGTAGGTGCTATCTCAGTTCACGGTGTGTGTGGTTTCTTCGGCCTAATGGTAGTGCCACTGAGCAACGGTGATGCAACGTTTGGTGCACAGCTTTTAGGTGCCGTAGTTATCTTTGCTTGGGTATTTGGTGCCAGCCTAGTTGTGTGGGCAATCTTGAAAGCAACCGTTGGGATTCGCGTTACAGAAGATGAAGAAATGGAAGGTATGGACATGCATGATTGTGGTGTTGGTGCTTACCCAGAGTTTGTTACGGTGAAATAATCATTAGCTTGTAATAAATGGTTACACACTTAACACAATAAAACCTGCTCCGATGAGCAGGTTTTTTAATATTCGTCATTGTCTTCTTATTGAACATACATATAATAACGCAACTGATAAACGTTATCATTAGCATGGTAAAGGATTAAACAATGAAAAAACTGCTAACTCTTTCAGCACTAACTTGCGCTACTCTAGCTCCAACAGCAATGGCTGCTGAAGAAGTGAACGTCTACTCTTACCGTCAACCTTTCCTAGTTGAACCTATGTTCAATGAGTTCACTAAAGAAACTGGCATCAAAGTAAACGTAAAATTTGCTAAAAAAGGCTTAGCAGAAAAGCTAGCTCAAGAAGGTGAGTACAGCCCTGCTGACGTTATTCTTACGACAGACATCAGCCGTCTAGCTGAACTGACAAACAAAGGTTTAGTTCAGAAAGTCGATAGCAAAATCATTGAAGAAAACGTACCTGCTCAATACCAAGATAAAGAGAATGAGTGGTTTGCTCTAACTCTACGTTCTCGTAGCGTTTATTCATCACGTGATCGCGTAGGTAAACTAGGCGCAGATTTCAACTACGCAGACTTAGCTAAGCCAGAGTTCAAAGGTAAAATTTGTACTCGTAGCGGTAAGCACCCGTACAACGTTTCTCTAGTTTCAGCAATGATTGCTCACAATGGCGAAGCAGAAACCAAAGAGTGGTTGGAAGGTGTGAAAGCAAACCTTGCTCGCAAACCACAAGGCAACGATCGTGCACAAGTTAAAGCGATCAAAGAAGGCCTATGTGATGTTTCTCTAGGTAACAGCTACTACCTAGGTAAAATGGTTAACGACAAAGAGCAAAAAGCTTGGGCTGATGCAGTTTACATCAACTTCCCTAACCAAGAGACTACAGGCACTCACGTGAATATCTCTGGTATGGCGATGGCGAAGTACTCTCCAAACAAAGACAATGCTGTGAAGCTAATGGAATTCCTAACGGGTGACAAAGCGCAGCAAATGTACGCAGAAGTTAACTATGAGTACCCAGTTAAAGAAGGCGTGAAGCGTTCTGAGCTTGTGGAATCTTGGGGTGACTTTAAAGCAGACAAGCTTTCTCTAGACGATATTGCAGCCAACCACGAAGCGGCAATTAAGCTATTAGACGAAGTGAAATTTGACCTTTAATTCCTTGTGGGGGTATAACAGTACCCCCATTTGATTAAAGGATATGAGATGTATTTGCAACAGCATTTGTATTTCATACAGCCTTGCAGTAATTAGGCGATGAAAGATAAACACTCTTTATGGAAAGCCAGTAGTGGGGTAATAACTCTGCTACTGGTTTTGCCGATCTTAGCGATCTTCTACACCGCAATTGGTGAAACGGATGATTTGTTTGCTCATTTAATGGCAACGGTCATGCCGACTTATATTTTTAACACGGTTGCGCTAACTGTTGGCGTAATGGTGCTTTCCTTAATTCTTGGTATTCCAAGCGCTTGGATAATGGCCATGTGTAAACTGCCGACCGAAAAATGGTTGCAGTGGGCATTGGTACTACCTCTTGCAATGCCAGGTTATATCATTGGTTATATTTTTACTGATTGGTTTGATTTTGCAGGCCCGATTCAGATCTTTTTGCGTGATGTAACCGGATGGGGACCTGGCGAGTATTGGTTCCCTGACATTCGTACGTTGCCTGGTGCGACCTTTGTGTTAGCTTTGGTGTTGTATCCTTACGTGTATTTATTGTGCCGGGCTGCGTTTATGGAGCAAAATGTCTCTTTATTGCAAAGCGCGCGTTTGCTCAAGTGCTCTCCATGGGAAAGCTTTTGGCGCATCTCGATGCCGTTAATAAGACCCTCTATCGCAGTGGGTTTATCATTGGTCGCAATGGAGACCATTGGTGACTTTGGTACGGTAAGTTACTTCGCGGTGAATACGTTAACCACAGCGGTCTACGATACTTGGTTGGGGTACTCTAATCTTAATGCGGCAGCCAAGATTTCTGCCATGATGCTCGTCATTGTAGTACTGCTTCTTAGTGCAGAACGATACAGCCGCCGTAAACAAAAGCTTTTTCAAAGCCAATTTAACAGTCACGAAGATTTTCGTTACGAGTTGACGGGCTGGAAAAAGTGGACCGCACTGGTTTGGTGTTGGGGCTTGGTTTCAGTCGCTTTTATTTTGCCGCTACTACAGCTGATTGATTATGCGATCACTTATTTTGCGCAGAGTTGGACCTCAGAGTTTCGTGAATACGCATGGAATAGCTTAGTTGTGTCTGTTATTGCTGCGATTATTGGTGTTGCTGTCGCACTGATCGTTAACTTTACCCATCGAGTCAATGGTAAACGAGAAAGCTTGGCATTTATGCGTCTTTCTTCTATGGGCTATGCAGTACCAGGAACGGTACTAGCCATCGGTGTGATGGTCGCTGTGCTGTTTATGGATCATCGTGTCAACGACGTTGCTAAAGCCATGGAGTGGGGAAGACCGGGACTTATTTTTTCTGGCTCCATGTTCGCCCTGGTTTTTGCCATGGTTGTGCGCTTTTCAGCGGTGGCGATTGGTAGTATCGAAAGTAATTTAAATAAAATTTCTCCGTCGTTAGATATGGCATCGCGCACTATGGGTTGTAAGCCCAATGTCATGCTGTGGCGCGTGCACTTTCCGCTGGTTAAGCGCGGTGCACTGATTGCAGCTTTATTAGTGTTTATCGAGTCGATGAAAGAGCTTAATGCGGCTTTGTTACTTCGTCCGTTTAACTTTGAAACACTAGCCACATACGTTTATAACTTCGCCTCGGATGAGCATTTAGAATTGGCCGCTTTGCCAGCGGTTCTGTTGGTTCTTGTTGGGTTGATCCCGCTTGTTGTTGTTAACCGTTCACTGGAGCAAAATCACTGATGAGCTGTGCATTATCAATTAAAAACCTAACGTGCCAATATGATGATCAAACCGTACTCGAATCATTGTCTCTTGAGGTAGAACAAGGGCAGATTGTTTGTTTGCTAGGAGCTAGTGGCTGTGGGAAAACAACACTATTAAAGGCCGTTGCGGGATTATTGCCGTTAACGTCAGGCGAAATGAGTCTAAATTGCGTCACAATTGATGATGGGGAAAACTGGTTGCCGCCAGAACAGCGTAATATAGGGATGATTTTCCAAGATTACGCACTTTTTCCTCACTTGACGGTGGAGCAAAACATTGCCTTTGGCTTAAAGCAGTGCTCGACAAAAGAGAAAAATGCCAAAGTTCAAGAGATGTTAGAACTCGTGCATCTTCAAGGTTATGGCGATCGTTATCCTCATCAATTATCTGGTGGACAGCAGCAGCGTGTTGCGATTGCTCGCTCATTAGCTTACAGCCCAGACTTACTGTTACTGGATGAACCGTTTTCTAATATTGATACGCAAGTTCGCCATGAGTTGATAAGTGAGATCCGTAAGATTTTTAAGGCCCAAGGTGTGACTGCCATTTTTGTTACGCATAGCCGTGAAGAGGCTTTTGCTTTCGCCGATAAAATGGCAGTGATGAACAATGGAGTCATCGAGCAATATGGCACAGCATCTGAGCTTTACTACCAGCCTTCAAGTAAATTTGTCGCTGATTTCTTAGGTGGTGGCAGTTACCTTGCTGCTAAACGGGTTTCGAATTCAGAATATGAAACCCACTTGGGCGTGGTTGAAGCCACGGCTCAACAAGATATTCCAGTACAGGCGGAGTGCTCTTTACTGCTAAGACCGCAGCATGTGCAAATTCAATCCGATGAAGATAGTTCGGTAACCGTATTGGAACAGCATTTTATGGGTGATCACTGTCGTTATGTGATTAACGCGAATGGTGATCGTTTGTTAGCTACAGCTTCGCAAGCATTAAATATAGGTGAGTCCGTCGCGGTAAAAATTGAAACGCAAGGCGTCCTGGCATTTGCTTAACGCTCCTGAGTATCTTTGCTATCTCGTTTACGACTTTCCAACATACAATAAAAAAGCCCGGCAGTGGGGCCGGGCAAGTGCTCTTCTCCTGTTGATGAGCGCCTTTTCAGACAGTGTTGACTCTCATCATAGTGCTCGAAGCGGGCACAAGGTTCAGTTATAAAGACAAGAAGTCTTTAAACTGTTGAAGAACACGTTCCGCAGTGTCCTTATCTTGCATCTCTGCAAAAATTCGTAGCAGTGGCTCAGTGCCAGAGAAGCGAGCGATGATCCAACCGCCGTTTTTGAAGTAGACTTTCGCACCATCTTCATAGCTGACTTTTTCGATTTCAAACTCAAACTCAGGCAACTGTTTTTCAACATAAATTTTGTTGAACAGAATGTCCTTTTGCGCTGGTTTGAACTTACAATCGCCTTCTGCCATGTAGGCATAGCCGTACTTGCTGTAGATTTCATCCAGCAACTCAGACAGCTTCTTGCCGGTTACTGAAATCATTTCTACCAATAGACTTGATGCGAATACGCCGTCTTTACCTTTGATGTGGCCGCGAATGGTTAGGCCGCCAGAGCTTTCCCCGCCAATCAGTGAGTCATCCGCTTCCATTTTGGAACTGATGTGCTTAAAGCCTACAGGAACCTCAAAGCATTTTTCGCCATGATCTTCGGCGACTTTATCGAGAAGGTGTGTGGTTGCGATGTTACGTACCACGGAGCCTTTCCAGCCTTTGTATTCAAGTAGGTAGTAGTAAAGCAGCAGTAGCACTTCATTTGGATGAATGAAGTTACCTTTTTCGTCGATAATACCAAGACGGTCCGCATCGCCATCAGTACCGATGCCAATATCGTAACCTTGCTCTTTCACTAGGTGCATCAAACGGTAGAGTGTTGCAGCGCTTGGCGAAGGCATTAACCCACCGAAGTCTGGGTTTTTGCCATCGTTAATCACATCAACGTCACAGCGGCCGTTGATTAATACGGTTTGCAGTGCGTTTTTCGCGACACCAAACATTGGGTCGATCAAAACACGTAAATTCGCCTTCTTGATCGCTCCGATGTCGATAAAGTCGATGATTGAGTCAACGAATTCGTTCATCGGATTGATGATTTCAATCAGCTTATCTTCAACCGCTTGTTCAAAGTCGACGCTTTTTACATCTTGCGCAGTGAGCGCGTCTATTTGTGATTCGATTTTTTGGGTGATGATTTCATCTGCGTCACGACCACCTTCAATGAAGACTTTAATGCCGTTGTAATCGGCAGGGTTGTGTGATGCGGTAATACATGCCGAGTATGCGCAGCCCATTTCTTTCGCTTTAAACATTACGATAGGTGTTGGGACAAATTTGTCGATAAAGCTAACCATAATGCCGTTTGCTGCTAGAACTTCAGCGAACCAACGACCTGCTTTATCGGAAAGAAAACGACGGTCATAGCCAATCACAAAACCGCGATCAGCAACCGATTCGTTATTCGTGATGTTTGCAACTGCTTGGGCAACCAAGCGTACGTTATCTTTGGTGAACTCCTCACCAATAAATGCACGCCAACCGCCTGTACCAAATTTGATCATGATTCGATCCTCGATAAGAGCGGCATCCCACCGCGTCTTAAATCTTTGCTAGCGAACCGATGCACTTGTAAAACATAAATGCACCGGATAAATCAAAAGGGGAGAAGGACTCCCCCAAAAGATGATTAACCTAGAGTAACGATAACTTCGTTTACTGAACCTTCCGCTTGAACTGGTACAGATGCACCATTTACAGCTTCACCGTTCACGGTAATCGACTTAACGCCTTTGCTTACTGAGTCTGGGTTAACGACTTTGATGTTGTACGTTGCTCCTAGCCATTGGCGAGTCACTTCGAAACCAGGCCAGTTCGTTGGGATACATGGATCGATAGTTAGGCCATCGAAGCCTGTACGCACACCAAGAATAAAGTTGGTAACAGCGAAGTAAGCCCAGCCTGACGTACCTGTTAACCATGGGTGGTTTGCACGACCGTGGTCTTGGTGGTCACGACCCATGATGAACTGAACGTATGAGTATGGTTCTGCAATACGTTTTTCGATGATGTCGTTCTGGTTGTATGGGTTTAGCGCATCGTAGAACTTCATTGCACGATCACCACGACCCAGTTTCGCTTCAGCTACCCAAGCCCATGGGTTTGGATGCGAGAATATCGCACCGTTCTCTTTTACGCCTTGGTAAACACGAGTTACGAAGCCGATATCATCATTCGGTGTTGCAAAAGATGGTGAGTTTAGGTGGAGGCCGTATTCAGAGAATAGGTTCTCATCGACAGCGTCCATCGCTTTTTCGCCGCGCTCTTGAGATACCGCACCAGAAAGTACCGCAAGTGTGTTTGACTCTAGGTGTACACGACCTTCTTTTTGTTGCGCTGTACCGATCTTTTCGCCGTTTTTCGTTAGACCACGGATATACCAGCCGCCTTCTTCGTCCCAAAGGTGTGTTTCACACGCTTCACGCACGTTTGCTGCCATCTCGGTGTATTTTTCAACGTCGGCTTCCTTACCTAGGTATTTCGCTAGGTCGATGAACTCCTGCAGTGCCCAGAAATGTAGGAACGACACCATTGAAGATTCGCCGCCACCTAGGTTCAGACAGTCGTTCCAGTCTGCACGCAGACCTTTACAGATACCGGTTTGACCTACGTATTCAGCCGAGAAGTCTAGCGCGGCTTTCATGTGGTCATAAACCGTTGCATCGCCACCGTCGGCGTAAGGGATCACTTCGTCGAAGAAGCTGTGCTCACCGGTTTCCATCACGTACTTACAGATGGTTGGAACTAGCCATAGGTGATCATCAGAACAGGTGTCTTCGATGCCGTGAATTTTGTCTTCATCAGAAGGTGTTGGAACTACGGTTGGAGATTTAGATGGTTTAACATCCGCTTTTTCTGGATCAAACCAATCTGGATCGAATAGGTGTAGACCGTAGCCCGCTTTTACTTGGCCGCGCAGTAGGTCAACGATACGTTTGCGCGTCATTGCTGGGTTAGCGTGAGGAACTGAGATTGCATCTTGCGCTGTATCGCGGTAACCAAGACCTGTACGGCCTCCCACCTCGATGAATGAAGCAAAGCGAGACCACACCACACACGTTTCCGCTTGGTATAACGTCCAAGCGTTGATCATGGTATCTAGACCTTCGTTTGGTGATTTCACTTGGAACTTGCCACAACGCTCATCCCAGTGTGCTTTGATACCCGCAAATGCGTTGTCGACTTCTGCAAGGTCTTGGTACTTAGCACGCAGACGCTCTCCGTTGCCTTTACCGATACCGAGAATGTAAGCAAAGCGAACTTCTTCACCCGGCTGAATAGTAAATTGCTTATGCAAAGAGCCACAGTGGTTGTAACAAGTTTGCGCTGTATTGAAACACTTACCTTGTTCTACCGCTAACGGGTTTGCTTCGTCACGGTATAGGCCTAGGAAGCTGTCACGTTGGCCGTCGTATGAATCTGGGGCAAATGTTGAAGCTAGGTAGTAGAAGCCTTCGAAATCGTTGGTGTTGTAGTACAGGTCGTACTCTATCACGCCTTCGTTGTAAGCCGTACCTGCCGAGTACAGAGACATCTGATGGTTTTGGTTATCAGATTGAATGTGGCTGAATGAGAACTCAACAAATGAGAATGCACTGATCGTACGTGGTTTGTCAGAGGTGTTTTTAATCACTACATCCCAGATTTCAGCGTCTTCGCCTTTTGGCACGAACAGAGTTTTTGTTGCGGTAATACCGCTGTATTCACATTTGAACTTAGAGTAAGACAAGCCGTGACGAACTTCGTAGTTTGCTTCGTCTAGGCTCTTCGCAACTGGTTGCCAAGAGATTGACCAGTAATCACCTGTCTCATCATCACGCAAGTAAACGTAGTGTCCTGGGCGATCGAATGTCGCATTTGGACGGAATTTAGTAACACGGTTGTATTCTGGAGAGTTGTAGAACGAGTAGCCACCCGCGTTGTGCGAGATAACCGTACAGAACTTCTCAGTACCTAGGTAGTTGGTCCATGGTGCTGGTACGTCAGGGCGAGTGATGACGTATTCGCGATTCTCGTTATCGAAATAGCCGTATTTCATTTGTGTCTTTCCTTTTTACGAAGCTGCATCAGCAGCCAAAATTTAAAAACTCTTCAAGCGTGATGTTTCGACATCAGTTTTGTATTACTTCCACGGTTTACGGTAATTCACTCCCTGCAAATCAAGCAGAGGTAGATGGCTTTTCAAGCGTGATAAATAGTCGGTCCAATCTCGGTGTTGTTTGTCTGTCCAACATGCTTCTGCCATTGCAGTTAAACGAGGGAAGATCATGTAGTCCATGCGAGGTTGGTTATTGATAATTTCGCACCATAATGCTGTTTGAATGCCCCAAATGCGCTTACGTATTGGGTCGTCAGCAGGCACTTCAGCGAGCGGCTCGTAGTTGTAAGCTTTTTCTAGTGGCAGTGGGTTTGCCCAGTCCACGCCCGGTTCTTCAGGTGCGTAGTCTTGGGTCATATCTAGGTAAGTGGTTTGTGCTGGTTGCAGCACCACATCAAAGCCTTGGCGAGCACAGTTCAAGGCCGCTTCTTCGCTTAGCCATGAGTAGATCACCGTATCTTTACTGACTTTGTCGCCGTGTTGAGCTTCTTCCCAGCCCAGCATGCGTTTGCCCAATTTACGAAGTTTGTCTTCGGCATAACGCAAGAAGTGTCCTTGCAAATCTTTGTAGTCGCTGTAACCCAGTTGTTCCATTAGTGCTTGGCATGCTGGGCTTTTTGACCATACGCCGTTAGGTACTTCGTCGGCACCAATATGAACGTAAGGCGCAGGAAAAAGCGCAGAGACTTCTTCTAGCACTTTGTCGATAAATTCATAGCTCCCCGGCAGAGCTGGGTTAATGACGTTGTCGTTGTAATGCTGAATACTGCGGTATTCGGTGGTATCTTCCGCTTCTACCAATAGGTGTGGTAACGACTTGATGGCGGCTCGGCAATGACCAGGTACATCAATTTCAGGAATGATGGTGATGCCGCGTTGCGATGCAAATTCGATAACGTCTTTGATGTCTTCTTGTGTGTAGAAGCCGCCGTAACGTTCATCAAAGTGCGTGTACTGTGGTTCATTGATCTCATCCAATCCGCGCCAAGCACCAATATCGGTCAGTTGAGGCAGTGATTTGATTTCAATTCGCCACCCCTCATCGTCGGTAAGATGCCAATGGAACGTATTGAACTTGTAATGAGCCAGTTGGTTGATCAAGCGTTTGACTTGCTTAACGGAGTGAAAATGACGAGCACAATCCAGCATCATACCGCGGTAACGAAAACGTGGCCTGTCCTTGATTGAACAGCAAACTACTTCCATTGAGTTAGGTTGATCGCCAACTTTGATTAGTTGTAATAACGTTGCACAAGCATGGGTAAAACCAGACGAAGATCCTGCTTCAATTTTGATTGACTCTTCGGCTACTTTCAGTTTGTAAGCGCCTTCATCCAAGGTTGGGTTGCCTTTGAAGATGATCTGACTGCCATTGTCTGATGCGAACTCAAATTGGTGAATGCGCTTAAGCTCATCAAGTAGCCATTCTTTAGCTGAATTGGCCAGGCTTGAATAAACCGCGACGCCAGCATGATGATCAAAGCTAAAATAGTGATCGCTGACCTCAATATGGTTTGGTTTTGGCAGCAAGGGCTGTGCATGGGTTAAACTTGCAGGAATCTCACTGCGTTCACGGTATGGTGAAGCTAATACGATAGGCGTGACATCCACTTGTGCGCGCTGTGGGTTTCCATCAACGACAAAGTTGATCATCGCTTCGTTAAAGCCATCCGAGTAATAACGGAATGGGTTCGAACCAATACTGAATTCACAGTAATAGTGATGGTTGGCAGCCAGTACCACCCCTTCTGGCTTAAGTGTGCAAAAACTACCAATTTGAGTCAGTTGACCATTTGAAACGCTGTCTGGAAGAATGTAACGATCGAAAGCGAAAGTTAAGCTCCAGCTGTTTAGGTCTTGGTCGCTCAAGTTATGAAAGGTGAGGCCAAAGCGGCAGTTTTGTTTCTGCTCAGAAAGGACCACGAGATCAACACGATATTCCATATCTACTCCTACGCCGCACTGAGCGAGTAAAGGTTATGTTCTGGTTTGCCAGCAAACATAATTGCGCCTTCAATCGCGTCAAACTGTGGCTCAACAATCCATTGCTGAACTGGTGGTGAGAGCCAACGTAAAATGCGTTCAGCAATGCTACCCATTAAACAAATACGTGTTGCGCCGCGCTTGTTTAATGCCACGAGAAACATTTCTATATCCGCTGCGGTTTGCTTCAGTATTTCAATGGCCAGTGCATCGCCTTGTTCCGCATGTTGGAAAATAGCCGGAGAAAACTGCCCATAATCACGAGGAAGCGCCTGTTTTGACCACGCCACCACGTTGTCGACCTCATTTTCGAAATGCGTCATAAAGTGTTGTGCTAGGGGCGTTTTTTCTCTGATGCCATCTTCAGCTAACAAAACTTGCTGAACTAGGCGTAGCCCCATCACTGCGCCGCCACCTTGATCCGAAATAGGGAACTCACGACCACCGACAACGTGTTGCTCCAATCCTTTAAGGTAGATGCCACAAGAACCGGTTCCCGCAATCATGATTGCGCCATCTTCGCCATTGTGCGCACCAACGCACGCACCGTAAGCATCGGTATTCAGAGTTATACTGGCAAATGGATGAGGAAGAGACATGAAGGCTTGCCAAGATGCTTTGTGCTCTGCGCCAGCAAGGGCTAAGCCGACGTGCATCGACGCGAAATCTTGTTGTGTTAGACCGCCTTGCTCGGTAGCCGAAGTGATGGATTCAAGAATCGAAGCCATTGCTATTTCAGCACCTAGCATGATGTTGGCACTGCCGCTTTTGGCCTCGCCAAGAAAATTACCTTGTGAATCTTTAATCCTGGCTCGACATGACGTGCCGCCACCATCGATACCGACAAAATACATTCCCATGATTATTCTTCCTTCATATTTTTAGAGGTCGCCAACTGAGAAACATGCTGAGCTTGACTCATTATCGCGAGTAAGTACCAAGCGCCATGCGGGATCCATTGTTCGCCCCAGCGCCAGTTTTGTAACACGTCTTCTTTTTGTGCTGGTGGGTTAAATGCAATGTCTTCCTCGTCTTCAAAGCCGCCAGTGATTCCGTTACACACGCCACCTTTTGCGTTGAAGAAACCATATTGAGGGAGGTAATCAGGGTTGTTACGACCATGGCCATCTAGCATGCACATGTCGTATGGGTTTAAGCCTACAACCCAGTTCAATGCATCTTGAGCAAACACAGAAAGTTGTTGCTGTACTTCTTGCGACGCTATATGCGGTTGAGCAAGGTACGACATGGTCGCGAGTGAGCCCAGTCGAGCATTCTCGCCTTGCCACCAATAGCCGGATTCATTGTTGTGTGCGACAAAAAATGCCTCGCGTTTTGACTCATTTACGCCTTTAACATATTGGCGAGGGTAACCGAATGGGTTGATCACTTTATTCGATATTGTGATCTCAAACTCACACGCTAGGTTGACGATACGTTTTACCGATTCCGCTCGTGCTGAGTCGTCTTCAATTGATAGATATTCGCATAGGGCAATAACTGGTAGACCAGCTTCGGCTGCGTGAAAATATGGACGGCTGCCGTCTTGGTTTGCTGACCAAAAGTGTTGAATCTGCTCGTCGCTCATTTGGCGTGCAACTAAACGTTGCGCCCACAAACGGCTCTCTTCCAAGTAGCGAGTTTCTTTGGTTGCTTTAAACAGTTCTACACAAGCCAGTAGCGCACAGTATTCGTCGATAATGTTTTCTTCCCCATCATTGAGGTACTGCGTATTGTGCTCTTTTAAGTGCCAGTAACCATTTTCGGCAGCGTTGCGGTATTTTTGTTGATCGTATTCACCGTGAACACTTAAACGCGACGCTGCCGCTAGCGCTGCAATGGCGACACCGCCACCTTGTCGAAAGCCTGCTTGATAGTCGTCAAATTTGTGACCAAGTTGAGTTTCGTACGCGCAAATCTCGCGTTGCGCAGTATCTTTGCTCCACTTGTCAAAGACCGTCATGTAGAAAAAGCCTTTTTCGTTTTGCATACGCACAAGAAAGTCTGCACCGAACAGGGCTTCTTCAATCAGACGTGTACGTGTGAAAGCTGCAATGTCTTCGCTTCCTTCAAGCAATGAAACCCCTTTTAGGATGTTCCAAACCACCATTGGGGTTTGTTGAGGATTCAAATAATTCGCGTATGAAAGGTGACTTAAATACTTGCTAACGTCTCCTGATGCGTCGTACCAGCCGCCGTGTACATCAACCTTTTTATTGGAGTTTAGTACTGGAAGTTGTCGATCTTGTTTATCGAAGATCCCGCCGCAACGTTGCGATTTGAAGTAGTGGATCACATCTGACAAAGTTTGATCCAACAGAATGTGTTCGCCAACGATGAAAGAGGAAGAGCGCGTATCTTCTACTTGCAAGAAATAGTCACCTGACGTTGTGAAAGAGGAAAAGTCGATGAGGTAGAAATAGCCCTGATGCCAGTTCGCCACTTTACCTTGTTCTTCAACCGCAAAAGTTGCCACGGTTTGCTCGCTAGTGGCACAAATCAATTGAGCAGTGTAAGAAGACAAGTGTGGTTGTTCGGTCTGGATAATGGCTTTCTTTGGGCCCAGACGTTCATAACCAATGTGGTTAGTCAGTAGCAGCATTCAATGTCTCCGGGAAACGATAAAAACAGGAATGGGTCAGGCTGAACCTGACCCTCGTTATGATTAATCTTCAAATAAGTAACAGCGGACAAAGTGGTTGTCGGACAGTTGAGTGACGCCCGATAGTCGTTCGCGACATTTGTCGGTAGCGTGTACACAACGTCCAGCAAATGGACAGCCGACAGATTCTGGTGTCCAAAGTGGGATTTCCCCTTTGTTGCCTTTCAGTTTCTCGTGAATAGACTTCGATGGATCTGGAACCGCAGATACCAACAGTTGCGTATATGGGTGTTGAGGATCGTGAATGATTTCTTCAGTATCGCCCCATTCAACCATGTGACCTACGTACATGACCGCGAGATCTTCAGCAATGTAACGCGCTGTTGCGATGTCGTGAGTGATGTAAAGCAGAGACATTTGTTTCTCGAACTTCATCTCTTCCATCAAGTTCAGAACACCGGCACGGATTGATACATCGAGCATCGATGTTGGCTCATCCGCCAATACCACTTCAGCACCAACTGCGATGTTACGAGCTAGGTTTACACGTTGACGCTGACCGCCAGATAGCTGGTGCGGGAACTTTTGCGCCGTTTCTTTTGGTGGAATAAGACCAACTTGTTCAAGTAGGTCGTACACACGCTCTTCCAGTTCTTTCTTGTTGCCCGGTGCTACTTTCTTATGAATCAGCAGCGGGCGCGCAATATGGTGGAAGATATTGTGCGTTGGGTTTAGCGAGCCAAACGGGTCTTGCCACACCATTTGTACACCTTCACGGTAGGTCATTAAATCGTGACGAGAGGTGATGTCTTGGATATCACGACCTTTGTATTCAATGATGCCATCGGTTGGTGCGTACATTTTTGCAATCATTTTTGCAGTAGTAGACTTACCTGAACCAGATTCACCTACCACTGACAAGCCGCGGCTCTTGTACATTTTGAAAGAGACGTCGTTGATTGCGCGCATCTTAGATTGTTTGATTGAGTTACTGTTTAAAGGGAAGTCCTTAACGACATTTTTACCCTCAATCAGCAGTTCGCCGAATTGTTTGCTCATAATTCTCTCCAGTGTAATTTTTGTTCTTAGCTAGCGTTTTTTTGTTGTTAAACCTTAGCTTGAGCAATGGTGTCGCCGTACAAATGGCAATTTGAGAGGCGACCTGGTTCAATTTGACGTAATTGGGTTGGTACACGTGTACATGCTTCATGTACGCGATCGCAACGAGCTTGGAAGCGGCAGCCCCGTGGTACTTCTAGCAAGTTCAACGGGTTACCTGGAATACCAGTCAATTTGGTCTTTGGTCCAGTTAGTGGAGGGAAAGAGCTACCCAAACCTTTGGTGTAAGGGTGGTAAGGACTTTCCAGAATTTGCTTAGAAGGCGCGACTTCAATCAACTCACCTGAGTACATGATGCCGATACGATCCGAGAACTCGACCATCAATGACAAGTCATGTGTGATGAACAGAATTGAGAAACCAAACTCTTCTTTAAGCGCGTAAATTTTTTGTAGAATTTCACGTTGAACCACTACATCCAATGCGGTAGTCGGTTCGTCCATGATGATCATTTTTGGGTTCAGAGCCAAAGCGATTGCGATTACTAGACGTTGACGCATACCACCAGAGAACTGGTGCGGGTAATCACTCAATCGGCTAGGGTGGATATCAACGATTTCCAGCAGACCTTCAGCGCGTGTTTTTGCTTGAGCGCGAGTCATATTGGTATGACGCATGATGACGTCACAGAACTGCTCTTCCATGGTTAGAACAGGGTTCAAAGCGTTCATCGCACTCTGGAATACCATCGACATTTCACTCCAGCGGAACGCTTGCATGCGATCATCGCTGTACTGAAGGATATCTTCACCGTTGAAGATAACCTCACCACCTGTGATAAACGCTGGTGGCTTATGAAGGCGCATTAGTGAGAAGGCAACAGTGGATTTGCCACAGCCAGATTCACCAGCCAGACCGAATACTTCACCTGGTGCAATGTCGAAGCTCACGTTGTTACAGGCGCGGACATCGCCCGCGTCTGTGATGTAGTCTACGCATAGGTTACGGATGGAAATTAGTGGTGCAGTCATGATTATTTATCTCCGCTCCATAGTGCATTTTGTGGTGCCAGTTCAGGCTCACGCTCTTTCTTGTCTTTTGCTGCTAGTTTTTTCCAGCGTTTCATGCCTTTGTGAGAACGAAGTTGAGGGTTCGCAATTTCGTCAACGGCAAAGTTCAACAGAGCAAGACCAGTAACCAGTAGTGTTAGGGCAATACAAGGTGCTAGTACTTCCCACCATGCGCCAATCAGCATGGCTGATGAGGTTTGCACGTTGTAAAGCATGATGCCCCAACTGATCGTGTTGGCATCACCCAAACCTAGGAACGAAATTACCGCTTCAGTGTTGATCGCCAGCATTACTGAGCCAATGAAGCTCGCACCGACAATTGGGATAAGGTTTGGTAAAATCTCAACGAAGATGATGCGGAATGAAGACTCTCCCAATACTTCGGCAGCTTTAACGAACTCTTTCTCGCGTAGTGCCATAGTTTGAGAGCGGACAACACGTGCACCCCATGCCCAAGAAGTACCAGCGATAATCAAGGCAATGGTGAGTGGGCCTGCTTCACCGATAAAGGCCGCCAACACGAATAGCAATGGATACTGCGGGATTACTAACATGATGTTCATCGCGGCACTCAATACGTCATCCACTTTACCGCCGAAGTAACCTGCCGATATACCAATGACTGTTGCTAAGAAACACACGATGATGCCAGCACCAAAGCCTACACCCAGTGATACTCGTGCACCGTAAGCCACCTGCGACCAGATATCGCGACCCATTCGGCTAGTACCTAATACGTGGTCGGCCTTTTTAGACATAAGCAGTGTACGACGATCGTCTGCTAGGTTTTTAGCGACCCAACCATCAGGGTTGTTTTGTGCCTGTTTTACAACAAAGCTTGGGTATTCGTGTGGGTTACCGGTTCGCTTGTCTGGCGCATGCTTTGTAAGTAAAGGAGCGGCAATCGCAACGAACACGAACAGCGTAACAATGCCAAGACCAATGCGAGCAAATGCGTTACCTAAAATAAGTTTGAATAGTTCTTTCATGATTATTTGCCTCCCGTACGTAGGCGAGGGTCTAGAATCATGTACAGCATGTCAGCCATTAAGTTGAAGCACAGCATGAACATCGTCATGATAATTAACTGACCTTGAAGTACTTGGTAGTCACGAGCGTGAATTGCGTTCAATAGAACAGTACCTAGGCCTGGGTAGTTGAAAATCATCTCGATGATTAATTGACCTCCAATGGCCATACCTAAAGACATAGACAGTGCGGTAACACTTGGAAGTAGTGCGTTACGTGCGGCGTAATTAAAGACGACGCGGTTTTCACTCAGCCCTTTACCTTTAGCCATCGTGATATAGTCTTCGGCGAGAAGGTTGATCATGTTGTTACGCATGTTAACTAGGAAGCCACCAATTTGAACGATGGTTGCACAGAATAGAGGTAATACAGCGTGGTAACCCACGTTCTTGATGAACTCCCAGCTTGTCCAATCAGGAATAGTACCTGGCGTGTAAGCATAGCCAGATGGGAACCATTTCAGGCCAATCGCAAAGGTAAACAGCGCTAACATTGCGATAACCATTTGTGGAATAGCTTGAATGATCAATGTACCAGGCGTTACGAATGCATCGTACTTACTACCGCGCTTCCAGGCGGCAAAAATACCAAGGACAGAAGCGATGGAGAAAGAAAGTACAACCGCAGTACCAGCTAGAAATAGTGACCAGCCAAATGCACTACCTAGTAAAGAATTAACTGAAAGTGGGTAGAACTGGATTGAGGTGCCCAATTCCCAACTTAGAATGTTTTTAATGTACGAGAAGTACTGAATGTAAATTGGCCCATCAACGAAACCGAGCAGTTCTTTCATTGCTGCGATTCGTTCTGGAGTCACCTGTACTGAAGCATTAGCAAACATCATGGTAACTGGGTCACCAGGCATTGCTCGCGGAATAATAAAGTTTAACGTCGCTGCAACTAAGAGCGCGACAAGATAGAACGACAAACGTCTTAAAAAATAACCCATAACTCACACCTTACTCACCCAGATTTTTTCCCTGTTTCTGGTTTCAGGTCGCTCCTAGCGAAATTTAGAGCGAAAAATCCCCTGACGACGAGCGCCACATATTGGTTTCGTTAACAAGGGATTTTTATAGGCGGCACACGGGATGTATGCCGCTTGAAATGAACTTCTACTTATTTAACTGGTTTTAGGTCCAGTACGTGAAGTAGACGCTCTGGGATACCTGCCCAAATGTTTGGACGGCCCTTAGGGTTTTCTTCGTTCCACCAACCAGTGAAGCGAGTTGTGTTGTATTGGTACATGTACGCGCCAGATAGCACAGGAATAGTTACTTGGTCCTGAGCAATGATCTTCTGAATGCCATGAGCGATCTCTAGCTGTTCTTGCTTATCTGCTGTCTTGTAGAAGCTGTTAAGAAGACCGTCTAGCTTATCGTTCTTGTAGAAGTGCATTGCAAAGCGAGGCATGCCGTCACCAGCTTGTAGCTTCGAGTTGTAGCCACTATCCCAGTACAAGTGTGGATCTGCACCGTGGAAGTAGTTGGTGTAAGCAACGTCGTAAGTACCTTCTAGCATTGCTTGGTTGTATACCGAGAAGTCCGGTGTACGAGCACGAGCTTTAATGCCCACTTCTGCTAGTTGCTCAACGGCTAGTTGTACTGTGTTGTTGAAGTCAGTCCAACCGTTTGGTGATTGAATTAGAAGCTCGAAAGACTTGCCAGATGGTGTATCCACAAAGCCATCTTTGTTTACATCTTTGAAGCCAGCTTTAGCTAGAAGCTTTTTCGCACCTTCCGCGTTGTATGTGTTGTAGCCTTTGTACTTGTTGTGCGTCTCTTCATCAGACCAAGCTTCGAATGCGTAGCCAAGGCCAGATGCGAAGTCGTTCACTGTACCGCCGCCGTAGAAAGCGATATCAATAATAGTTTGACGGTCTAGCGCCATAGAGAACGCACGACGGAAGTCAACGTTAGTTAGCGCTTCGTTTTTCGCAGCGTCTGGGTTTTTGAAGTTCACTACAAATGCTTGAGTACCCGCTGGTGGGTACCAGTAGTGGTGATTCGGACTTGCTGCAGCGTACGTACGGTCGATGTCTGGTACGAATGAAGACGTCCAGTCCATTTCGCCGTTAACGATTTTGCCCAAGAATTGGTCGTTGTTCGCGATTTGCGGCACACGCAGACAGTCTACATCTAGGTTGTCTGCATCCCAATAATTCGGGTTCTCACACTGGATATATAGCTGCGGTGTGAAAGTGTCGATTTCGGTAAATGGACCACTGCCTACTGGATTTTCGTTTGTGAATGTTGCTGGATCTTTTACTTTGCTCCATACGTGCTTAGGTACGACGGGTACTTTCGCAATTTCGTAAGGAACGTTTGAGTTTGCTTCGCTTAGACGGAATTTAACTTGGTAGTCGTTAACTTTTTCTACGCCAGTCACCCAAGAGTTGATACCAGATTGGTCTAGCTCTGGCTTCTCTTTAACTAGGTTGAAAGAGTAAACAACATCATCAGCGGTAAACGCTTTGCCATCAGACCATTTTACGCCCTTACGGATATCGAAGGTTACGCTCATCAGGTCATCAGCCATGGTAAAGTTTTCTGCTAGACGAAATACAGGCGTATTACCGTGCATTTCGTTAAAAACAACGAGCGGCTCGTAAATAAAGTCGGTTGTTGTGTGCAGGTTAGTTGCACCCAAGAAAGGGTTAAAGTTACGAACGAAAGTTGTAAACTCTTTAGGGTGGATAGTCAGTTCACTGCGTTCAGCCGCAGTAGCTACCGATGCAAAACCTGTAGTAGCCGTTGCAATAATTGCTGTTGCTAGTGCTGTTTTTTTAATATTGGCAAGCATAGCTGTTCCTTACTATTTGCTTTCATTTCACTAAATGGAATTGAATGTCATCAATTGATAAACACTCTCTAAGACCTACCTCTTGTACATGCCTTACTCATTACAACATTGAGTTTCGCCAAGAGTGGCCTGTAGGCCTTAGGCAGGAGTAAGAAAACACCTTATCCATAAAATAATCAAACTTGATTCCCGTTAAAAACGTTAAAATCTCTGAGCTCTCCGTTATAAACGTTATTTTGGCTAATTTTAACCAGCATTGGGCCAAAAAATAAACGTTGATATGCGTCGCAGTTTATATCCTTGTTAATAATGAATGTTGGTGATTACTAACCTGTTGGTCCTTTTTAAATATACGTTTCTTGCTTGGTTTCTAGGTTCGGAGATCTCGCTCACATGCAGAAATGGTGTTAATTAATCAGCTAAAAATTAATCTGCCGTTCTGTTGTGATTAAGTTCGCAATCTCTATCAATAGTTCGTCAAAATCCGCTTGTTATCTGAAAAATGGCCTTTTTTATCGACAGTTTTCTTCCGTTTGTTGTCCTTTTTTTATTGTATGAATGAAGTTTTTCGGTTGCTCGAACTTACCTAGTTAAGACAAGTTAAATGGATAAGGTCGTACGTTTTGAAGACCAACAATAGATAGCGTTGTCTAACCAAATGTTCGTTATTGGAAATATGTTAACGGGGTAGGAAGAGGCGGTCTCTTTTATCTCTAGGAAGGGAATACTCGAATAACAAAAAAGCCCAGCATGCACGCTGGGCTAGTTTTTTGATAAATATTAGCTGGTCAATAGTCGCTGTAGTTTATCTCGTTGTGCTTCTATGTATGCTCTCTCGGGGCTCTGTTCTTTGCAGTGTTCGAGAATGAACTCTATCGAGCTTAGCACCGTTCTCCAACGTGGTGTTTTGGGTAATGTTTCTATACGCATGTATTTATCTAAAGTGCGTGTTTGCAAAGTACTACGGTCTAGATAAACGCGCCACAAGCCACTTTGCTCTGCAAATGCGAACTTACTTTCACCCGTTACAGATTCCCAATACTCTAAAGCATGTGTCATTGCGTCTACTAGAACTTCTCGCATAAGTTCTTGCTTGTCTTTTTTATTACCGAGCGCTTTGTCTGCAAGGCGCGTAAATTCTCCGCCAAGCTCTTTTAGCTTTTGTAATTGGTCTTTGTCACCATCAAATGCATAACTTGAAAGCACTTCTACGGCGGTTTCTAGATTATGTATGCGAGCGGCACTGGCTCCACCGCCGACATTAAAGATGTACATGATATCTAACCCTGAACCTTCAGGGAGCTTAAGAATGTCTGCTTCGATGTTCTGACGAATATCTTCAATATAGATATCAATCTTGCCACAGTAATGAGGTTGTTTGACGGTTAGATATTTAGGGGCAATCAGCTCATCAGCAGATGAGCGCTTTAGCTGTTCTAAGCTGCGCTTGAATAGCTTACAAGCAGCTTCGTTAGCAAAGCGAATACGCTTGTCTTCACGTAGACAGATGATAGCTTCAGGAGCCGATTCTAGCTGTTCCAACAGACGACCTTGAGTCTCAAGTAAGCTTGCTTCAACGACTGCTCGCTGTCTAAGTTCAGACTCTAGCACTTTGTTTTCCATATGGCGCATTTCTGCTTTACTTGCCGTTAAATGCGCTTGGATACGTGCCGCCAACTCTTGTTTATTAAATGGTTTCGATAAATAGTCGTTGGCTCCTGCTTCAAAACCTCTTACACGATCTTCTGTTTGACTGAGTGCGGTGAGCATAATGATTGGCAACTCGGCATGATCATAGGTTTCACGTAGTTCACTACAAACTTGGTAGCCGCTCATGCCTGGCATCATGATATCCAATAACAGAAGTTCCGGCTTCTCTTGCTCGACGAGCGCTAACGTTTCTGGCCCATCGGAGACGGTACGCACACGATAGCCCTCTAAACGTAAAAAGCTTTCAAGCACGCGTAAGTTTACTGGTTCATCGTCAGCAACATACAGTAACGGGCCGTCTGGGTTCTCTGGAAGTGATAAGTCTTCGCGGTTCTCTACATTAACTTCAGGAATTTGGAAGTGCCCGTGCGCAGCTAGAGTCTGGGTTGCTTGGATTTCTTCTTCACTGGCGAGCGGTAAAGTGAAACTGAAGGTAGTTCCGACCATTGGTTGGCTACTGACGTATAACGAGCCTCCCATTAATTCGATCAATTGCCGGCTAATGGAGAGCCCAAGCCCTGCACCTTGACGATAACGGCTCGCGTCTTGCCCTGCTTGGATAAGTGGTTCAAAAATATGCTCAAGTTGTTCTGCGGGAATTCCTTGTCCAGTATCCACGACTTGTACGCGTACATGATCATCTACCACATTAGCGGAGATAACAATTTTACCTTCTGAGGTGTATTTAATCGCATTGCCAATCAGGTTATATAGCACTTGTTCAAGGCGTTGCGGGTCAGCTGACACTGCTTTTAAATCCGCTGGGACTTGGTTGATGATGCGGATGGTTTTACTTCCAAGTAAATGGCTAGAAAGCTCTAAAACCAATCGTGTTGCACTGCCCAAACTCACTGCTGATTTCTGGATATCCATGCTTCCATAACGCATTTTATGATAATCCAACAAGTCATCGACTAGATTAGCGAGACGCTGACCACTTTTAATGATGATATCAAGCTGATATTTCTGGCTAGCGGGGATCGCGCCATTGGCGCCGGACGCTAAGGTTTCAGCAATCCCGACCATGCCGTGTAACGGTGTACGAAGTTCATGAGAAGTCGTGGCTAAGAATTCATCTTTTAATTTATCGGCCAATTGCAGTTCTTCATTCTGTTTTTGAATGATCTGTATGTTGCTTTCTAGTTCTTCATTTTGCTTCTTAATGGTTTGAATCTTCTCTCGAATAGAGCGTTGCATTCGTTCAAAGCTTAACGCAAGCCGACCAATTTCATCTTTACGAACAGTATTAAAAGACGTGTCATCAAGATCACCTGCAGAGACCTTTTCGGCAACCCAAGTCAATTTCAGCAACGGAGAAGTGATAAAGTTTGATAAATAGTGAGAAGCGATCACCACAAGGATAATGGCGATCAACATAGCGATAACGAATAGTTTTTCGAGTTGATGGATACGAGCGAAAGCTTCGTTTTCTGGTAACTGTACGACGAGCGCCCAAATCACACCACGAGTTTCAATCGGTGCATAAGCCGCGATGATCTCTTCACCTAAACCGTTTGTGTAAGTGCCGACACCAAATGCACCAGAGAGTGCTTTATCGATCACTTCTAAACTGTTCTTAATATCGTCTTGTTTCGTGTTAATTGTGCGAGGTTGGTGATCATTTCCAACCAGCAAGGTGTTAATTGATGACTCTCGGTTGGCGTCTGCGGCTAACTTAGTGATGCCATTATTTGGCAAGCGGAACATGGCATAGCTGTGTAGATAACCTTGCTGAACAATTGGTGCACCTAGCCAAGCGACTGATTTCCCCCCTTCCAGCTCGAAGTCAGACACAATCACAGGAGTGTAGTCTTCGTTTACTTTTCGACGTTCAGTCACATCATCGGCGAGACGCTTGAAAGTTTTGCCAAGTGCCGAGTCTTTGTAGGGGCCTGATAACAAGTTCGTTCCGTAGTTATCGTCTTTGTTGATCGAGTAGGTGACGTTACCATTGATGTCGACCAGCAAAATGTCATTAAAATCAGAGCGCTTGAGGAGCTCTAAGTAGGCCCAATGATAGCGTTTATGTAAAAGCCGGTAACGTTCACTTCCTACATAGTTGGATGACTCGGGTAACGTTGAGGTTTTGATTTGGTCTCCGCTGCCCTCGATGTAGCGCTGTTGGGCGTTTTTACGAGACTCTTCAATATCATTGCCTAAACGACTAAAAGCATTGACGAGACCGTAGAATCGGCCACCACTGGCGTAAGCCAACTCTGAGCGCACAAAGCCCATGACTTCGGTTTCTCGTGCCTCAAAGTAGTCGATGATTTGCTGCTGTTTTGTATCTCGAACAGACAGTAAGTGCGAGGTGCTTTGTTCTTGCAGATCTTTACTGTGGGACTGCAAGAAAAAGATCGCAGTAATGGTAAGAGGTGTGATACTGAGCACCAGAAATGCGGTCATCAGTGTACTCTGAAGGCGCTTAAATTTCTGTTTTTTGTAGAATTTAAACATGGATAAGATTACAACTCATAATGGGCAGTTCTAAAACATACTTCGCTGCCGAGGTTCTCGTTAAAAACGGATAAGATGTTCAACTAGATAGAATTAACAAAATTAACGAGTTTTTTTTCTTTGACAAGAAAGTTAGTTGTAAAGCGTGCAGGGTGACGCAGTTTTTCTTATGAGTGTTGAATTTATGAGAAAAAATCGCGCAGGTTTGTGCCCGCGCGGGGGGAAGTTATGATTTTTTCGCGTAGTAGATAGAAAATTTATTGGTCTTATTTAGCGTCTCGCAATTATTAAACGCCCGCTCGATAATTGGTGGGTATTTTAAGAAACTATTCGCGACAATCACCATTTCGCCGTCTTTGGTTAAATATTGTGGTGCCTGACCCAACAAGGTTTCCGCTGCGTTGTAATTTGTGTCTAGACCACTGTGGAATGGCGGGTTGCTGACGATAAAGCGGTAGTCTTTTGCGGTATCCGAGTATATATCTGATGCAAATACGCGTCCGGATAAACCATTCGCTTCTAATGTGGCTTGGCTAGAAGTGATCGCATAAGCATTAATGTCACACATCTCAATCGCGATCTCTGGATTCGCTTTCGCCATAAACGCACCGAGTACACCTGCACCACAACCAAAGTCGAGCACTTTGCCCGACAGCTTAGGTAAGGCTTCAAGCAGCAATCGGCTACCTAAGTCGAACTCGCCATGGCTGAATACGCCAGGTAGGCTCTTAACCGCTAGCGACTGCTCACCGAGTGTAACAGTGTAAGACTTAAACCAATCTGCTTGGTTGAAAGGTTTTGGTTCATTGAGGCAATTACCCCAGTAAAATGAGCAGCGACGAGCAGAGTCGTACTTGTTCACAGGGCCGTATTCTTGGAACATCTTCTCGATGCTCTTGATGCCGGAGCGGTTTTCACCAACGATGACGATTTCGGTGTTAATGCCCAGTTTCGCCATCAACATCGCCAGCAAGTATTCTGCTTCGGCTTTTGCTTTTGGCCAGTATAAAAGGACCATGTCTGCTTTTGTTTCAACATCAAACACAGAGCCAAAATGACTTTTCACTTTGTCAGAGGTTTGAATTTGGCGGTAGTAGCTATAGTTGGAAGTAAACACTTCAACAGACTCACAATGAGCCACTAACTCAAGAGGAAATAGGTCTTCAACTTCACCAGCGACTAAAACGTGTTTTCCGTTGAAGTATTCAAGTTGGCGCTGAGCTATTTGGCTAGGAGCGATATAAGCAGACATAAATTTGGTTCATCAGAAATAATTTGGGGCAGATTTTCGCACAATCTGCCCCAAGCTTGAAGTGATTAAGCGGTGACTAGCTGTTGTCTTGTTGGTTAAGGAAGTCTTTGAATTCTTCCTCGTAGATATTAAACAGTACCATGGTCACGGCAAAAATAAGTGGGCCGTAGATAAGACCAATCAAACCAAACAGATGCAGACCACCCAGTAATGAGAAGAAAATCATAAGGGTATTCATGCCGGCGCTGCCTTGCATTAGCAACGGACGCAATAGGTTATCTATAGAGCCAACGACAACTACACTCCACACCGTCAAGAAGATAGCCCAAGTCATATCGCCTGTTAAGAACAAGTACGCTGCTGCAGGAATCCAGATTAGTGCGGTTCCTACCACTGGAATGAATGATGCAAAGCCCATCATTGTTCCCCAAAATAACCCAGGGAAGCCGGCGAGCCACATACCGATACCGCCAGCCAGACCTTGAGCAATCGCTGTCATGAATGAGCCCATTACGGCTGATTTAGAAACTTGCTCTATCTCTGTCAATATGCGGTCTTCTTGGCTACGTGAGAGTGGCAGGATATGACGAATCGCAGAGATAATTTTGTCGTGGTCACGAAGCAGAAAAAACAGCACAAACAGCATTAGGAAGAAGTTCATTAGGAAGTTGGTTGCGTCTCCTAAAATCTTTGCGCTGATAGCAACTAAGTTAGAGCCAAACGATGTGGCAAATTGCCCAATTTTCTCAGCGATGGCTTTGGGCTCGATTTTATCAAAAGGTAAGTACTCATTAACAATCGCTAAGCCTTTGATAACGAAAGGATGTTGGAATATATCTTGGATACCACCATTGGTAACCCAATTATATGTATTTTGTGAGAAAACAGAGCCTTGCTGAACAATGGCGGCAAACACAAATAAAAGCGGGATAACAATAATAAACGTCAAGACGACACATGACAGCAGTGCCGCCATATTGGGGTGCTTGGGAATTTTCTGCTCAAACCATTCGTGTATCGGAAACATGAGCAAAGAAATGATAAAAGCCATCACAATGGAATTGATATATGGCTCAACCAATAAGTAGCAAGCAAAAGCAGCGGCGAGTAAAGCAACCATTAGTACTCGGTGACTCGACGTTATTTTTACATTATTTGGCATGGTATTAGTCCAACTTACAGGTGACGTTTACGGTTTATGCCTTCAATGATGGCGTGTAACCTTTATTACTTTGCACTCTTAACTCTTTCAAGCTTATGACAATGCCGAATTAGAGCAGGGCGATGTACCTTGCTATAATGACTACAAATCAGTCGGTTATCAATCAAGAGATGAGCTATGGGTTGTTGCAACGGTGATAAAAAGTGTCAAACCGAGAAAAAAGCTAAGCGAATACCGTGGTTTGGCATTGTCGTTGGGGTATTAGCGATATTGGTTATTTTGAATTGGCAATAAAAAAGGACCGTTACGGTCCTTTTCTAAATGCGTTATCGCCGTTTTTAGCGATTATTTCGCTTCTTCTGCAAGAACAGCAAAACAGCGGTCAGCAGCTTCTAGTGTGGCATCAATCTCTTTTGAACCATGAGCGAGTGAAGTAAAGCTCGCTTCAAACGCAGATGGCGCAAGGTAGACACCGTGTTTTAGCATTAAGTGGAAGAAACGCTTGAAGCGTTCTACATCGCAGTTCGTTACGTCTTCGTAGCAAGTTACTTTTTCTTGGTCAGTGAAGAAGAAGCCGAACATACCGCCCACTTGGTTAACAACTAGCGGAATACCGTGTTTTTCTGCTAGAGACTTAAAACCTTCAGCAAGTTGTTTCGTTTTAGAAGCTAGGCGCTTTTCGTTGCCTTGTTCTTTTAGAAGGTTCAAACATGCGTAGCCTGCTGCCATTGCGACAGGGTTACCGGAAAGGGTACCAGCTTGGTAAACAGGGCCTGTAGGTGCAACGTATTGCATCACTTCTTTACGGCCACCGAAAGCACCTACTGGCATACCGCCACCAATCACTTTACCCAGTGTCGTTAGGTCGGGTTTGATGTTGTAGTGTGCTTGCGCGCCGCCTAGAGCAACACGGAAGCCTGTCATTACTTCATCAAAAATTAGTAGCGCGCCTTCTTGATCACAGATTTCACGTAGCCCTTCGTGGAAGCCTTCCACTGGTGGAATACAGTTCATGTTGCCTGCTACTGGCTCAACGATGATACAAGCAATTTCGCCTTTGTTAGCAGCAAATAGCTCGCGTACAGAATCTAGGTCGTTGAATGTTGCTGTTAGCGTGTGCTTAGCAAAATCTGCAGGAACGCCAGGAGAGCTTGGTTGACCTAGAGTTAGTGCACCAGAACCTGCTTTTACTAGCAAGCTGTCAGCGTGGCCGTGGTAACAACCTTCAAATTTCATGATCTTGTCGCGACCGGTGAAGCCACGTGCAAGGCGAATCGCGCTCATCGTAGCTTCAGTACCAGAACTTACCATGCGGATTTGCTCCATTGATGGAACAAGCTCAGAAACTAATTCTGCCATCGCGATTTCAAGTTCTGTTGGCGCACCGAAGCTAAGACCGCGTTGCGCTGCATCAATTACTGCTTCGCGGATAACCGCGTGGTTGTGGCCAAGAATCATTGGACCCCAAGAGCCAACGTAATCAATATACGCTTTACCATCGGCATCAAAAATCAGTGGACCGTCTGCTCGTTCGATAAATAGCGGAGAGCCGCCAACGCCGTTGAATGCACGAACTGGTGAATTGACACCGCCAGGGATGGTTTGCTGAGCTTTTTGATACAGCTCTGATGATTTGGTCATGGGGTTATCCTCTTTTGATTGCTCGGACCAAGTGGAGCGCATTGTACCTAGCTATAATCAAGTTAGAAACGTTTTGCTTAATTTATGTGTTGTTTCGCAGTGTAATCTTATATATCCGCATCTGTTATAAAGAATCGGCGGCGAATACTTGAACGAGTTTGTCAGGTATTGGATAATCGTCTCAATTAGCACAAATTTGACGTCTTGCTTCAGGCTTGACGCATTACACGAGTGAGAGAGGTCTTCGTGAGCGAAGTAAACGTACCATTATCTTTTTCTGACGCAGCAGCATCTCGCGTTAAAGCATTGATTGCTGAAGAAGAAAACCCAGCATTGAAACTGCGCGTATACATTACTGGCGGCGGCTGCAGCGGCTTCCAATACGGCTTTACTTTTGATGAAAATGTAAACGAAGGCGATACGACAATCGTAAACAGTGGTGTAACACTGGTTGTAGACCCTATGAGTCTGCAATATCTCGTTGGCGGTATTGTTGACTACACAGAAGGGTTGGAAGGAGCGCGCTTCTTCGTAAATAATCCAAATGCAACGACAACATGTGGTTGTGGTGCATCGTTCAGTGTGTAATTAACACCTAACAGGCAGCTAATGGCTGCCTGTGCTTTATGTAGAAGGATGTCACGTAAAGCACACGCTCGCAGATATGCAGAGAAATAATAAAAAGGACTTTATATGTCTGGACTTTCTTTTGGACGCCGAATTGTCGAGCGCCCTTGGCTAGTATCTCTTATCCTCGTCTTACTTCTTGTTGCGTGGCTAACCATCGGCCAACTCAAAGCACAAGATGATCATCCTAACTCTTCAACATCCACGAACACGACACCACTTGCAAAGGTGATGTTTGATACTTTTCTTGCCGAACCTACCAGTAAAACCATTGAATTGTATGGACGAACAGCGCCCAATCGTCAAGCGCGTCTTGGCGCCGAAGTTGCCGGTAAAATAGTCAGTCTTAACATAAAGAAAGGCCAAGCGGTCAAACAGGGACAAGTGATCGCAAACATCGATAAGCGCGACCTTGGCATTCAACTTAAACGGGCCCAGGCGATGCTGTTGGTTAAAGAAAAAGAGTTTAATGCAGCTAAATCGCTAAAAAGTCGAGGACTGCAAGGTGAGGTTGCGTTTGCGACAGCGCAAGCAGCGTTGGTAGATGCACGTGCGAATTTGAGTAACGTGCAAACGGCTTTAAGAAATACTGAGGTTAAAGCGCCATTTGATGGCATCGTAGATCACCACTTTGTTGAGTTAGGTGATTTTGTCGGGATTGGCGATCCTATTGCGACGGTCATTGATTTGGATACTTTAGTGATTGAAGCCGATGTCAGTGAACGGCATATACAATACCTTAAGGAAGGCCTAGAAGCCGACGTAAGAACCATTAACCAACAGCATCATCAAGGTAGTGTGCGCTACATTGGACGTGTTTCTTCTGCTTCTACTAATACATTTCCAATTGAAATCGAAATTGATAATCAAGACGCAAGAATTCCTGCTGGTATGAGCGCAGAAGTACAGCTACCTTTGAGTGAAGTGTTGGCAGTAAAGATTACGGCTGCCATGTTAGCACTCGATGAAGAAGGTAACTTAGGTGTCAAGACACTGCGTAATGAGCATGTTGAGTTTGTTCCAATTCAACTCGTTAAGGCCGAGGATGATGGTGTGTGGCTCTCTGGGTTAGGAGAGCGTGTAGACATTATCGTGCTGGGACAAGGTTTTGTGCGAGATGGTGATCAAGTACTGGCCAATAAAGTTGATGACGTAGTTATTGAAGCGGCTAATGAGTAGTAAGGAGCACCTATGTACACTCTGATTGATGCTGCGTTATCTCGCGCTCGCACTATGCTGACATTGTTGGTGATGATATTAATTGCAGGTGTCATTACTTACGTCACAATCCCCAAGGAATCGAGCCCTGATATTACCATTCCTATTATCTACGTTTCTGTTGGGCATCAAGGCATTTCTCCTGTCGATGCCGAGCGTTTATTGGTTCGTCCAATAGAGCAAGAGCTGCGTTCAATTGAAGGCGTAAAAGAGATGACCTCTGTGGCATCAGAAGGTCATGCTTCGGTGACGCTGGAATTTAGTGTCGGAGTGGATCTTGATAAAGCGATGGCAGATGTGCGTGATGCGGTTGATCTTGCGAAGCCAAAGTTACCAGAGGACAGTGATGAGCCGACGGTAAACGAAGTCACGTTTGCATCTGAAGAGCCTGTTTTGACCGTTGTGCTCTATGGCACCGTACCAGAGCGAACCATTGTTCAGATTGCCAGAACGTTACGTGATCGTTTGGAAAGTTTCCGTCAGGTTCTTGAGGTTGAAATCGCAGGAGATCGCGAAGACATCGTGGAGATAGTTGTCGATCCGCTATTGATGGAAAGCTACGGTCTCGATCAAGCGGACATCTATAATTTAATTGCCTTGAATAACCGAGTTGTGGCTGCGGGGTTTGTCGATACTGGGTATGGACGCTTTTCGGTAAAAGTCCCATCGGTTTTTGATTCACTGAAAGATGTGCTTGAACTACCGATCAAGGTGAATGGCAAAGAGGTGATCACTTTTGGCGATGTGGCGACAGTACGACGTGCATTTCGCGATCCTGAAAGTTTTGCTCGTTTAGATGGCGAATCTGCCATCGTTTTGGACGTAAAAAAACGGGCAGGGGAAAACATCATTGAAACGGTTGAGCTGGTAAAAGAAGTACTGGCTCTGGGACAGAAGCGCGCCGAGTGGCCCGACAATTTGCAAGTTAAATATACTTGGGATCAATCCGACGATGTCAAATTGATGCTCAGTGATCTACAAAACAATATCTTATCCGCAATTATCCTCGTAGTTATCGTCATTATTGCCATATTGGGGGTTAGGACCGCGCTTCTCGTGGGGATTTCTATTCCAGGATCGTTCTTGACTGGGTTGTTGGTGTTATCGGTATTTGGGCTGACGGTCAATATCGTCGTACTGTTTGCTTTAATTATGGCGGTAGGCATGTTGGTGGATGGTGCCATTGTGGTGACAGAGTTTGCAGATCGGCGCATGCAAGAAGGAACGCCACGTAAAGAAGCCTATCGAGATGCAGCAAAGCGAATGGCCTGGCCGATTACCGCATCCACAGCAACCACATTGGCTGCGTTTGCTCCGTTACTTTTCTGGCCAGACATCACTGGTGAGTTCATGAAGTACTTACCACTTACTTTAATTGCTACCTTGGCCGCTTCGCTGATGATGGCTTTATTGTTCGTTCCTGTCATCGGTGGGATCATTGGCAAGCCTCAAGTAGTCAATCAGAAAGCTCAGCGAGAAATGGTGGAGCTGCATAACGGCAACTTTGAAAAAGCGACAGGCATTACCAAGCTTTATTACCAGACTCTGTCGGTAGCGATTCGTCATCCATGGAAAGTCTTACTCAGCGCGATACTGCTAGCGGCAGGTGTCGGCTTCACTTACAACAAAGCTGGCTTGGGTGCAGAGTTTTTCCCTGAAGTGGACCCTGCCTTTTTTACCGTTAAAGTTCGTTCTTATGGTGACTTGTCTATTCACGAAAAAGATGTTGTTATGCGCGAAATCGAGAAGGTGATGCTCGGTCATGACGAGTTTGAAAGTGTCTACACGCGCACAGGATCGAGCGATAATGGGGACGAGATTGGCCAGATTCAAATAACGCCTGTGGATTGGCAGTATCGACGCAAAGTGAAAACCATTATTGAGGAACTAAAAGAGACGACAGACCGCTTTTATGGTGTTGAACTTGAGTATAAATTCCCGGACGCAGGACCGCCTGTCGAGCATGATCTCGTGATTGAAGTGTCATCACGAAATTTGAGTGTTAGTGCGTTAGATGAAGCAGCCAAAAAAGTACGACATTGGGCTGATGGTAATCCTGCACTGACCAACTTGAGTGATACCACTAATAAGGAAGGGATTGATTGGCAAATTGATATCCAGCGAGATGACGCTTCTCGCTTTGCTGCGGATGCTACCTTAGTCGGGAATACCGTCCAGTTTGTTACGAATGGCTTGAAAATAGGCGATTATTTGCCCGATGATGCGGATGAAGAAGTCGATATTTTGGTGCGCTATCCGCAAGATAAGCGCGACATAGGTCGATTTGATCAACTGAGAGTGAAAACGGCAGCTGGTCTGGTACCGATTACGAATTTTGCTCAAATCAAACCAGATCATAAGCAAGACACTATTCGTCGGGTCGACGGTCATCGAGTTATCAATATTAAAGCGGATATGGTGGAAGGTTACAATTTGGCGCTTGAGTTACCTAAGATTGCCGCTGGAATGGAACAGCTCGACTTACCGGAAGGTATTGAATATAAGATTCGGGGTCAAAATGAAGAGCAGGAAAACTCATCAGCATTCTTGCAAAATGCTTTTATTGTCGCGCTTGGTGTGATGGCTTTGATTTTAATTACGCAGTTTAATAGCTTTTATCAAGCTTTCTTAATCCTTAGTGCAGTGCTGTTTTCTACCGTTGGTGTCTTCGCTGGATTACTTATTTTCCAAAAGCCATTTGGCATCATTATGTCGGGAATTGGAGTGATTGCGTTGGCTGGTATCGTGGTAAACAACAATATTGTTTTAATCGATACTTATAATCAGATGCGTAAACGTGGTTTAGAAAAATCTGAGGCTATTTTACGTACGGGTGTGCAGCGTTTAAGACCCGTTTTACTTACGACGGTGACCACCATATTAGGCTTATTGCCAATGGTGTTAGAAATGAACATCGACTTAGTTAATCGGAAAGTGGAGTTTGGCGCACCAAGCACTCAATGGTGGTCTCAGCTTGCGACCGCTGTCGCGGGTGGTTTGGCGTTTGCGACTTTGCTAACGTTAGTTCTGACACCGTGTTTGCTTATGCTCGGGAGAGAGCATCACTCCGAACAGTAAGCTTTATCGTGATGATATCGACAAAACAAAAAGGGCAGCTTCGCTGCCCTTTTCAATACCTGGCTTACTTCATTGCTAGCAGTTTGCTGTAGCGTTCAAGCTTGTCCATGCTAATTTTCGCGTTTGCCATGAAAGTTTGTCTCGCTTTGCCTGTCAGGGATTTAGATTGTGGCAAATTCACCGTGCGCGGGTTTTTATGGACACCATTCACAAGGAACTCATAGTGCAGGTGAGGGCCAGTTACACGGCCAGTTCCGCCAAGCGTACCGATGGTTTGGCCTTGCTTAACGCGTTGACCAGCTCGTACAGTACGTTTGGTTAAGTGCAGGTACTTGGTAATGTAAGTATTACTATGTTTAATGAAAACGTAGTTACCATTAAATTTGTTGTAAGACGATTTTTGAACGACACCATCACCAGCCGCCCAAATCGGGGTGCCCACTGGTGCTGCATAGTCCGTGCCTCTATGAGGACGAACGCGTCCCGTCACTGGATGTAAGCGGCGTGGGTTGAAGTTAGACGAAACTCGACGGAAATCCAACGGCGCGCGTAAGAATGCTTTTTTCATTGCACGCCCATTTTCGTCGTAATACTTGCCACTTTTCTGATCCAATATTGCGGTAAAGGTATCGCCTTGGTTTTTAAAGATCGCAGCAATGATTTTTCCACGGCCGATTACTTCTCCTTCTACCACTTCCTCTTGGTAAAGTACTCGGAAGCTATCGTTTTTACGAATATCTAAAGCAAAGTCGATGTCCCAACCAAATATGCCAGCCAGTTCCATGATTTGGTTACCATTTAATCCAGAAGATATTCCTGCATTCCAAAAGTTTGATTTGATGGTGGCTTCTGCGTAGTTGTACTGGAAGTCGACTTCTTTCTTATCAACTTCAGAAACGTACTTGCCGTCTTTTAATGTGATACGAAAAGTCTCGAACGCGCTTAGTGTTCTTCTTAGCTGCACCAAGTCGTTATTTTCGTCAAAACCAAATTGCAATCGGTCACCAGGTCGAAGCCGAGTTAACTGTTTTTCCACTTCTTTGTCTGATGACACCAGTTCATGTAATAGACGAGCAGAAAGCCCTACGCGACTAAATAAGATGGCAGCACTCTCGCCATTTTTTACCTTGTATGTCTCCCAGCGCAGCACGGCGGGAACCGCAGGCGATGAACTATTTAGTGCACTGAGTTCGAGGGAAACTGGCACAGGATAATGTTGACCAACTTTTAATCGGCTCTGCTGCGGGTCTAGGTCTTGCGGATCAGGTAAAAAGAAGAGCGCGAAGATAATCAGCGCACTAAAAAAACCGATCAATACTTTGTGCAAGAGTGGAAGTCGGACAAAAATCGAATGCATGAGGTACTTGATTGCTAAATTAAACGGAAAAAGTGACAACTACCTAGTCTAACGTGTTTCAAAATGCATCGCTATTCAAGTAATATGTTCAGCTATTATATTTTTGCCAAATCTGTGGGAGTGAACAAGAATGGCGAGCATTGAAGCTGCACTAGCCGAGATTAAGCGCGGTGTTGAAGAGCTGATTCCAGAAGAAGAGCTAATCGCAAAACTAAAAGAAGACCGTCCTCTACGTATTAAATTGGGCGCTGATCCAACAGCACCTGACATTCACCTAGGCCATACGGTTATTTTCAATAAGCTTCGCTTGTTCCAAGAACTAGGTCATGAAGTGACGTTCCTAATCGGTGACTTCACTGCAATGGTTGGTGACCCAACAGGTAAAAACACAACTCGTCCACCGCTAAGTCGCGAAGACGTATTGCGTAACGCTGAAACGTACAAAGAGCAAGTGTTCAAAATTCTCGATCCTGCAAAGACTAAAATTCAGTTTAACTCTGAGTGGCTGTCTGAACTGGGCGCAGAAGGTATGATTCGCCTTGCGGCAAACCAAACCGTTGCTCGTATGCTAGAGCGTGACGACTTTAAAAAGCGTTACGCGGGTGGTCAGCCAATTGCTATTCATGAGTTCATGTACCCACTTCTACAAGGCTGGGACTCAGTAGCAATGGAAACGGATGTTGAATTAGGTGGTACAGACCAGAAGTTCAACCTTCTAATGGGTCGTGAACTGCAAAAGTCTCACGGTCAAAAACCTCAGGTTGTACTGATGATGCCGCTTCTAGTGGGCCTTGATGGCGAGAAGAAGATGTCTAAGTCAGCAAACAACTACATCGGTATCAGCGAAGCGCCAAGCGAAATGTTTGGTAAAATCATGTCTATTTCTGATGACCTAATGTGGAGCTACTACGAGCTGCTCTCTTTCCGTCCTCTGGAAGAGATTGCTCAATTCAAAGCTGATGTAGAAGCGGGCAAAAACCCTCGTGACATCAAAGTATTGCTAGCAAAAGAAATTATTGCTCGTTTCCACAGTGAAGCCGATGCCGATGCAGCAGAGCAAGAATTCGTAAACCGTTTTGCGAAGAACCAAATTCCTGATGAAATGCCAGAGTTTGACTTTGACGCAGGTCGCCCAGTGAGTAATCTGTTGAAAGAAGCAGGTTTATGTCCATCATCGTCAGATGCGATGCGCATGGTTAAGCAGGGCGCTGTGAAGATTGATGGTGAAAAAATTGCGGACAGCAAATTTGCTCCAGAAGCGGGTACTTACGTGTTCCAAGTAGGTAAACGTAAATTTGCTCGTATTACTATTCAGTAATCCATAATGACTGCAAATGAAAGCGTCCGAAGGGCGCTTTTTTTGTATGAAAATTTAGCAAAAACGGCAAAGTAAAACTTCCATACCTGATGAACTTTGCTACTATACTTGCGCTGCCAATAATGGCAGCGCTATCGGAGATTTACATGAACAATACCGACCATCCTCCCAGTCGTTGGGTGAGTAAGATTAAGGGAGCGAAATAACCC